>JAKAPB010000294.1 GCA_021823045.1 Actinomycetes bacterium
TAGCAGCTAAGGAGAGGTGCGAGAGTGGCCGAATCGGCGCGATTGGAAATCGCGTGTGGGGAGACTCACCGTGGGTTCGAATCCCACCCTCTCCGCCATGGTCCCCCGGCATGTGTTCGGGGGACTCGCATTTAACCACTTCGGAGGTGGTTTTTGGTTCCAGAAGTATTTGAGTTTTCTGTCGAGGTGGTGATGGATGAGCTTCTCGATGAGGCCGCTCAGGCGCCAAAGCACGGAGACATTCCCGTAGCTGCAGGATGTGTATTTGAAGGGAAGTTGATTGCCAAACGCCATAACGAGAAGCAGATTAGAAGAGATTCTTTCGGTCACGCCGAAATTCTTGCCCTAAAGGATGCTGTTAAAGTTCTTGGCGGTCCTTATCTTCATGGCGTAACTCTAGTGGTGACCCTCGAACCCTGTCTAATGTGCGCCGGGTCGATGCTGGCGCACCGAATTGAATCGGTGGTCTTTGGGGCGTCTGACCCCAAAGCAGGTGCAGTTGGTTCGCTCTATAACGTCGCAAGCGATCCGAGACTTAACCACCAAATTAGGCGACTGGCGGGAGTGAGGGAAAAGGAGAGTTCTCTACTGCTTACGGACTTCTTTGAATCGCTTCGCTTCTAAGCTAGAGGAGCTTGAAGGAGGGGTGCGAGAGTGGCCGAATCGGGCGGTCTCGAAAACCGCTGTGTCCGTAAGGGCACCGTGGGTTCAAATCCCACCCCCTCCGCAGCAAAAAGGGGAACCGGTTAAGGTTCCCCTTTATCTCTTTTTGAGTGAGTTTGTAGCTCCCTTAGGTCCGAAGAGCGATGCCTTAGCCGACTCGAACCCCGAGCATTGATATCCCGCCCCACTGGTAGCCCTCGACTACGTAGGAGAGTTCTTCCTCGGGTCCGGCGGTGCCCAAGATATAGAGCAGCGGAAGATAGTGTTCGGGGGTTGGAACTGCGAGCTTGGCCTCGTCTCCGATCTGTTCGTACTCGGCCAATTTCGAAAAATCCCTATTTTCTATCCGCTTTTTGACCTCGAAGTCAAACCTCTTGGCCCAGTCAAATCCGTCGGTAGCGTCCTGGCTTGCGAAGCTCGCTCGCAGATTGTGCACTACGTTTCCACTCCCGAGGACTAGGTATCCCTCTTCTCGTAGATCGGCGATCATCTTTCCGAGTTCTAGATGTTCTTTATGATCCAGGGTCGCGTCGATACTTAGTTGCACGACGGGAATGTCCGCTTTAGGGAAAAGGTGTACTAGGAGGGACCAAGTTCCGTGGTCGAGACCCCAACTCTGGTCCAGGGTGATTTCGGCTTTCGAAGCGAGCAGGTGCCGGGTACGCTTTGCCAAGTCTAAGTCCCCTAGCGCAGGATATTGAACCTCGTAGAGCTCCTGAGGAAAGCCACCAAAGTCGTGGATGGTCCTCGGCTTTGTCATCGCAGTCACTCCAGCACCCCTGGTATACCAGTGCGCTGAAATACACAGGATGGCTTTGGGCGGCGGTAGGGATTCCCCCAGGCTTCGCCAGACTGGAGAGAACTCGTTCGTTTCGATTGCGTTCATTGGACTTCCATGACCCAAAAAGATCGCTGGCATACCCATAGCTGCCTCCTTAGATTGATAATCAAGCGTCGCCATCACTAAGTCGAGATCCTGACGCCTTTGCTCTGCGGGCTGCGTCGCTAAAGGTCAAAGGACTGCGCAGCCGCCATCAGCTTCTGTAAAGCGTGGTGGTAGCACAGAGCATCCACCGGGGATCGCCTTCAAGACGGTGGCGAGCGTCGCTGTGAAGCACTCAAGTTGATCTTTCGGAATCAGGTCGACGAAGTAAGACCTGACCGATGCCACATGGCTCGGAGCGATAGCCTTCAATAACTCATAGCCTGTGTCTGTAAGTTGAGCCATGACGCCCCTGCCGTCGGAGGGGCATCCTTTTCGACTTACCCAACCGAGGAGGGCTAGCCGATCTATTTGGTGGGAAAGTCGGCTCTTAGGAGCAAAAATCGTATTTGCCAATTCACCCATTCTCAAGATACGGTCCGGGGCTTCTGAGAGCCTGGCCAGGATCTCGTAGTCGGAGTGGGACAGATCGAATTCTTTGCGAAGATGCTGATCCACTAGTCGGTCCACAAGTTGCGATACCGCTAGAAAGTGAATCCAGAGTTCGGACTCGTCTTCGCTGAGCCACATTTGATCTTCCACAATTCAAGAATATACGACCATAGGTGCCGAAAGACCTATTTTCGGAAAGTCAGTTGAAATTTCAACTAAGGAAATCAAGCTTCGGATGACCGATAAGGTGGAAGTTGGTTCGAATAGGGTTGGGAAAGTCTGACCAGAGGCGAATCTGGACCGCTGGTGTTCCGCCGAAACTCTCCTTGGCTCCAGGTGGGTATGCAATGATAGGCGGCCGCTGCTCCCCATCCTCATTCGCTCGTGGCGACCGTAGGTGCGCGGCGGGCGTAGCGAGGTTCGTCAACGAGGCCATCTAAAGGGCTTTCGCCGTAATAGGCCATGGGAAAGCAGAGACCCACCGGGGCGAAGCCTAAAGAACTGCTCAGACGTTGCCTTGGCTGGACAGGTATTGCTTGACGATCTCCAATGTCCCACCACCGACCGTAACAACAAAGCATGAGTTTGTCCGCAGCGTAAAAAGTCGGATTTTCAGTCGGGGAAACTCATCTGAGAGCAACCGAGATGACCTGCCCTTGACCTGTTTGACGAGTTGGTCTATGACCTAGCGGGGATCGATACCAACGAGAAGATGGACGTGATCTGCCATGGTCCCGATCTCAATCAAATTGGCCTCTCTCTCGAGGCAAACCTGGGTAATGATATCTTTTAGCCGAGTGTCCACAAAGCAGTATTTCAAATCGTAGGTGATAGCCGATCTACGGAACTTAGGTCACCATAGGACGTGATATAGGTACAGCGATAGACGACGTTGCTATTAGACCTCTGTACATCAAAGTGTTACGGCCATGTGCCACTACACAAACATGTGTCCGTACCCCGTTGCTACAACTACCCTTTGCACGCACCAGAGAACACCGAGGTGAGATTGCAGGCCAAATGAAACGGTGCTAGATCGCTCTGGAGTCGAAGAGTCAATAGCGGCATATCGAGCGTCAATGCCCGAGAGTAAAATCGGAACAGCCCAACTCGACAAGATGCTAAGCGTTTGGCGTGCGGAAAATGAGTGGCTGAGTAACGGCTCTTCATTAGGGCCACACAACGAGACCTTCGCTGAGTTACACGACTAGGGGCATGTCGTTACACGAGCACCCACTTCCCACCGATCAAGTCAACAATCCTCAGGTGGCGGGCCGACAAAGGTTCCTTCTACTGCATCTAGCCGGTGGTATCGTCGTGCGTCTGCTATGGGCTTCCTTCTGTCCCGTCGTCCGTACGGGTCTACCAAGACGCTGGAGGCGACTGGTGGGCGAGCTTCTTGGTCTAGGTGGAACACGAGTCACTCCCCGCTAAAGAACGAGTGATTGGTATTGACTGAGGTGTGAAAGAGATCGCCACCACCACCGACAATACCTTTGACCCACCGCACCCGAGCACGACAAGAAGTCTCAGGCCAGACTAGAGCGCTACCAAAACCCAAAGCTGGACAGCCAGCTTCCAACGGATAACGGCGGACCAAGAAGGATGTAGCCAAGACCTACCGCATAGTCGCTTGGCAACGACAAGACGGTGTGCTCAAGC
Organism: Actinomycetes bacterium; assembly: GCA_021823045.1. The sequence goes on from JAKAPB010000294.1 coordinate 3,701, forward strand.
GGGCTAAGTCAGTGGTGATGAACCACGATCAAATTGCTATGGAAGACTTCAAAGCGAAGTTCTTTGCCAAGACGACGATGACCCATAAACACGGTCGAGAACTTCAACTCGTTGATCCAAGGTGGACCACGATGGACTGCTTCCAATGCGGAGCGATGACCAAGCACTACCTGGCACTTTTCCAACGAACCTACACCTGCGAATCGTG
>JAKAPB010000295.1 GCA_021823045.1 Actinomycetes bacterium
CGGGCAGGCCATCCTATCTGACCAGCACCGGCTCGGGACCATCGGTTGGGTCTCAACTTGGTCTGGGTTACCTTCCCTTTGACCTAGCGGTTGAGGGAAATGTCTTTGCGGTTCAGTGTATGGGACGTCTGTACCCCGCAACCGTCGCAGTGGTTGGCAATGGTTCGATCTTCGATCCGACCAATGAGCGGCTAAAGGGCTAAGTCGATGCGAGTTCTGGTTTGTGTAAAAAGGGTCCCTCAGGCCGGTGGAAAGCTGACGCTGACGGACGACAAGCTCGCCATCGACACTAAATTCCTCGGATTCACCATTGGACCCCATGAAGAGTGCGCCGTTGAAGAGGCCGTTCGGCTAGTGGAGAAGTTCGGAGGGTCGGCCACCGTGCTGACCCTCGGACACGCAGACTCCGTCGAGCAGTTGCAGTTCGCAATGTCGCTAGGAGTTGCCGACGCCATCTTGTTGGATAATGGTGGTGCAGAATGGGGACCGATCTCGACGGCTAATGCCATCGCAAATGTCGTCGAGGAGATGCGCTCCAAGGGAGACGCTCCCGATCTAATACTCTTTGGTAACGAAGCGCCAGATAGTGGAGACTTTCAGGTCGGGATCAGGGTCGCCAATGCACTCGACCTTCCCCTGGTAACCGGGGTAAAAGGTGTAGAGGTGCTCGATGGAGAGTTGGTGGCAAGACGAGAAAGCGGTGCAGCAATCGAGCTGACTAAAGTCACCCTCCCCGCTGTACTAACGGTAAAAGAGGGGCTCAACCTCCCGCGCTACCCATCGCTACCTGGACGATTGAAAGCCAAGAGTAAGCCGATCAACAAGGTATCCCCGCAAGAGAAGGGTGATCCTTCTAAGTTGGTCCAACTGCGCCTTCCGGTGGAGGAGCGCACTGGTGGCGTCTTGTTAGGTGAGGGCCCAGATGCCGTCGGAAAGATCATTGAAGTCCTTAAAGAGTTGGGAGTGGTGGCGAGATGATCCTATGTCTCGTGGAGATATCCGATGATAAGGTGGCTGATGCTTCGCTCTCCGCCGTCTCGCTCGGAGCTAAGCTAGCCGGCGAGAATAGTGACTCGCTGGCATGCGTGGCGGTAGGTGAGGTTTCAGACTCGGCTCGCAAGGAGTTGGGTAGTTATGGGGTTTCCACCCTTTATCTAGCATCAGACCCCCGTTTGAGTCCTTTTGCCCCCGCGGGCTGGGCTAAGGCGGTATTGGCGGCCGTGGATAGCTCTGGCGCAAAGGTTGTACTAGGCGGTTCGACCGATCGCTCAACCGAAGTCCTCGCAAGGGCGTCTGCAAAGCTTGACGCAGCCTTTATGGCAAACTGTATCGATATCAAGACAGCCGGTGGCTATCAGGTATCGAGGCTACGGTGGGCCGGAAGCGTTATCGAAGATGCGGTGGTGTCTGAGGTACCGATAGCAATGTTTAGCGTCGTTCAATCCGAGCTGGCGGCTCCAATGGTAAAAGAGACCGAGGTCCAACTCGAGACTCTCTCATTCGATATTGGCGACAGCGAGCTGCGTGACGCCGTTACCGAAGTACTGCTACCTACCGGCGACGGGGTATCGCTTTCGGACTCACGTATCGTGATCGGCGGAGGCAGGGGAGTAGGTAGCCCGGAGGGATTCAAGGTCCTCGACGAGCTCGCCGGGATCCTCGGTGCGAGTGTCGGAGTCTCCAGGGTTGTCACAGGTCTAGGTTGGAGACCTCACAAGGATCAGATTGGCCAGACCGGGACGAAGATTGCGCCAGAGCTTTATATCGCTTGTGGTATAAGCGGCGCAATACAGCACATGGCGGGTTGTCGGTCAGCTAAGTGTATTCTTGCGATCAACCAGGATAGGGATGCCCCGATTATGTCCTTGGCAGACTACGCAGTCGTTGGTGATCTTCATAAGATCTTGCCGAAGCTTATCGAGGAGCTAAACGCAGCCGGAGTGAAGTCTTAGGTAGAGGGGCACACCCTTTTACTCTAGGAAGCGACCCGAGCCAACAGCGGGTTCTGTCTACGGCGGATATGTTGACAGCGGATATGTTGACAGCGGGTTATGCCTGTACTGAGTCAAACTAGTGGCGCTAGGGGCCGTGAGCGAAGGTGAAAGGGTCTCGATGGAGGAGTTTTTGCTTAAGCTTTCGGCTCGTACGCCCGCTCCTGCGGGTGGGGCCGCCGGAGCCTATTCGGTGGCCGTCGGGGCTGCTCTCTGTCTAATGGTATTGCGCTTCGCTGCTAGCAAGAACGAAAAGGCTAGTAAGAGCGAAAAGGCTAGTAAGAGCGAAGAGGCTAGCAAGAGCGAAGAGATGATGAACAGCGTTGAGGTTGACCTTAAACGCGTGGATGAACTTAGTGTAAGGGCGGTTCGACTAGCACAGGAGGATGAATCCTCCTATCTATCGGTTTTGTCTGCATTTCGTTTATCGAGGACATTGGATCCCACCGAAGCATCCGAGGTTAAAAGGAATGCCTTCGTCTCTGCTTCGAGGATTCCCTCGGAGTGTGCTAAGACAGCGCTACAGGTATGCGAAGTGGTCATGTCTCAGGTGGACTGTGTCAGCTCTCACCTGCTTGGGGATCTGATTGCCGCTGGATTGACCGCAGTCTCCGGTGGTCTGATCGGAGCACAGTTGGTAATTGCCAATCTTGGCGATACAGATTCAGAGTTAGTTGATCAGGCGCAGAGGGACCTGAACGAGTTACTAGGGGTCCAAAGTGTACTTTTACAGGTGCTGGGCGACAAGAGGTCGGTATCACCATTATGGGATATTTAGCTCCCGTCCACGTCCTTGATGGACCGGGGAAGCATATTCAAGTAGCAACCAAGAAGTAGCAACCAGTGGCCCAGTGCCCCTTTTGCTCTGTCGAATTTGAATCTTAAAACATTTATCGGGGGGATAAATTGAGAGATCGTGAAGCGTATTGCCCAAGCGACGCAGGTCGTGTCTCCTGTGGAATGCCAAAACTAACTGTCAGAACTCCAGAAGTGTGGCAGCGGGAAGTATGAGTTTTAAATCAAACAGCCTTCGCCTGCTTGACGCTCCCGATTGGGCCGTATACAATCACATTGTGGATTGTAGTTCCGCATCATGGAACACAAAGGGGGTGTCAGTGTCTTCTCCAGCCGGTACTCAAGCCGTCGATAGAGCGGTACGACTATTAACTGCGATAGTCGAGGCCCCAGCGCCCCTCGAGTTTTCTGATCTAGTCGCTTCAGCTGGATTGGTAAAGAGCACTACTTCTCGCCTACTTCAGGCGCTCGAGCGAGGTGCCCTGGTGAGTAGGACCGATGGCGGTAAATATAAGCCCGGTGAGGTCTTTATCCGCTACGCCTGGCGATCTCGGGGCGACGGGGACCTTGTTGAGATCGCTCAACCATTCCTAGAGCGGTTGGGTGCTTTTACTAACGAGACAATAAATATTGGGATCTTCGTACGGGACGCAGTTGAACAGATCGCCCAGGTCGACTCTACCTATCTTTTGGGCGCTACCAACTGGGTCGGCCGATCGGTACCTTTGCATTGCAGCGCTCTGGGAAAGGTGCTACTGGCTTACGGTTCGGCGCTTTTGAGGCCGGGCCGGCTCGAAAAGCTGACCCCGAAGACGATCACCAACAAGGCACTTCTCGAAGTCCAGCTCTCCAAGGTTAGGGAGCAGGGATATGCGGTGTCAAATGAGGAACTTGAAGAGGGGCTAGTGGCCATAGCCGCCCCAGTTTTTGCAGTAGGCCCCAATGCGGTCGCCGCCCTTTCTGTTTCGGGCCCGACTACCAGGCTTACCGAGAGTCGTTTAGTGGAGGTCGCTACGGCCTGTATGAAGGAGGCGGAATCGTTGTCAAAGGTCCTTGGAAGTACAACAGGAAAGGTGGGTGCAGCATGACCCAAGATGAGTTGCTAAAAGAGCTATACGA
>JAKAPB010000296.1 GCA_021823045.1 Actinomycetes bacterium
TCCGATCTTTAGGTTTTAGGTCGATCGAAGAAGCGGTCGGACAAGTTGAATCGCTCAATATTGCCGGAGCAATAGATCACTACAAAGCCCAAGGTCTTGACCTTTCGCCAATCTTCAGCCTGCCAGATATCGAGAGCGATACTCCAAGACGAAGGACAACTTTTCAGAATCATGGCCTCGAGTCATCGATCGATAATCGATTGATAGACCTTTCTCTAGCGTCTTTGCATTCCGGCGAGCCAACGCGAATCGAACTCCCGATCTCAAATGTGGATCGAAGTGTCGGCGCCACATTGGGCCACGAGCTAACGAAGAGGTTCGGTGGAGCTGGCCTTGCTGAAGACACCATTTCGGTGAGATTTACCGGATCTGCAGGTCAGAGCTTTGGAGCCTTCGTCCCCAAAGGGATAACACTTGAGCTTGTTGGAGATTCAAACGACTATTTCGGCAAGGGACTTTCTGGAGGAAGGTTGATTGTGCGACCACCCGAAATGGCCAATTTTGTCGCTCAGGAGAATGTGATAGCGGGAAATGTGGCACTCTACGGCGCAACATCCGGAGAAGCCTACATTCGGGGCATTGTCGGAGAACGATTCTGTGTTAGAAACTCTGGGGCACACGCTGTCGTTGAGGGAATCGGTGATCACGGCTGCGAATACATGACGGGTGGGAAGGTAGTCGTACTTGGACCAAGCGGTAGGAATTTTGGCGCTGGGATGTCGGGTGGAGAGGCCTATGTCTACGACCCAGATGCCAGCTTTGCCAAGATGGTAAATGCTGAGATGGTCGACCTTGATCCACTCGAGCAAGACGACCTCAGCTGGCTGAAAGGCAAGTTAGAAAGCCACCTTCGTTACACTGGGTCCGAAGTGGCCGAGGCAATTCTCAAAGACTTCGCTAAAGAGTCCCGGCACTTCGTGAAGGTCTTTCCTAGGGACTACAAGGCCGCCCTATTGGCGCAGGCCGCCAAGAGGTCACAAGGAAATGAGCAGTGAGAATCATTTCGCTAACTAGAGAAAATGACACACCATTTGTTTCGAATTGCGGAGTCGCAAAAGACTCCGGCAGAGGTGCTTTAGAAAGGACGATTGGTGGCAGATCCTAGGGGATTTTTGAAGTATCCGCGCCAAGGAGCTACACGAAGGCCGGTCGAATTAAGGGTTAAAGATTGGAAAGAAGTTTATAACCCGATCGAAAAGGGAGACGTGGTCCTCCAAGCGGCTAGGTGCATGGACTGTGGGATCCCCTTCTGTCATAACGGCTGCCCGCTCGGTAACTTGATCCCCGACTGGAATGACCTCGTGTATCGAGACATGTGGCGTGAGGCTTCTGCGAGGCTTCACTCTACGAACAACTTTCCAGAGTTCACCGGGAGGTTGTGCCCTGCGCCGTGTGAAGCCGCTTGCGTGTTAGGCATCGGGGATAACCCGGTATCGATTGAGCTTGTTGAGAAGGAGATCGCAGAGAGGGCTTGGTCTTTAGACTGGTTGGAGCCGATAGTTGCCGAAATAACTACTTCGAGGCGTGTTGCTATAGTTGGTTCCGGGCCAGCTGGACTAGCGGCTGCGCAACAGTTGACAAGAGCCGGACACAAGGTTGTTGTGTTTGAAAGAGCTGACAAGCCGGGCGGACTTTTGCGTTACGGGATTCCCGAGTTCAAAATGCAGAAGGAAGTTCTGGACCGACGGATCGAGCAGATGGTCAAAGAAGGTACCGAGTTTCGCTGCTCGACACTGGTCGGCGGTGAGATCTCGGTTAGCTACCTGAAAGAGAACTTTGATGCTGTCGTGCTAGCGGTCGGATCGACCGTACCACGAGATCTCGCAATCGAAGGCAGGCAGGCTTCAGGTGTCCATCAGGCGATGCAATACCTTCCTTTTGCAAATCGGTTTGCCCTAGCAGAGATCGATGCAGCGCCTATCGATGCAAAAGGCAAGAGGGTAGTGATCATCGGTGGTGGCGACACCGGAGCGGACTGTCTCGGAACCGCTCATCGGCAAGGAGCGACCTCGGTGGTCCAGTTCGAGATCCTAGATGAACCTCCCGTCGCCCGCCCGACGAATACCCCATGGCCGACCTGGCCGATGGTTATGAGGACTTCGTCGGCCCATGAGGAGGGCGGAGAGAGAAAGTTTTCGATCAACACCGAGAGATTTATCGTTGACTCAAATGGAAGGCTCGTAGGGTTAGCGACCCATCGGGTAGAACAGGTGATCACAGAAGGGGGAATCCGCTTCTCTAAGGTTGAAGGATCAGAGGCGACTGTTCCCTGTGAGCTGGTCTTTTTGGCTTTGGGTTTTGTTGGGCCGGACAAGGCTGGGCTCTTGGACGAGTTGGGCGTGCAGTACGACCAACGAGGAAATGTCAAGACCGATACAAACTGGATGACTAGCTCTGAAGGTGTTTTTGCCGCCGGAGACGCACGCAGGGGCCAATCCCTCATCGTCTGGGCCATCGCAGAGGGTCGGTCTGTGGCATCTGCAGTGGATCGTTTTCTGATGGGTAAGACCGATCTACCCGCGCCACTAAGCACCGACTCGAAGGCGCTGACCGCCTAAAGCCGGTGCGAGGAACGGCTCGGGTGCTTCTTCGGAGTTCTGAAGAGATAGCTATCAACTATCTCTGATTTCTAGCGTAGGAAGTTCTTCACAACGTGGCTGAGCCGCAAATCTAACCCGAACCATCTTCGTCAGTTGGTACTTGGATCGAGTTTCATTATTTTGGTATATTTTTTCTTCGGCCGACCCTCGGCCGAAGTGGGTATTTTAGGGCAGATTTGTCGCAGTCACCGGTACCGAGATTCCACTTGCCAAAGACTGTGTTAGTCAAGTTAATCCTTGGTTTCAAATAACTACAACAGCTACTGAACAATGGCGGCAAAAGTGAGGGTACCAGCACTTTCTTAGTTCCCTATGCCACCAAGGGTACTAGGTCCTACCACCGTGGTATTACCTGGGTTTGCACGGTAGCTTCAGGGGTGAACATCACGTACTCTCGCCCTACTGCATGGGTAGTCGTCCCCTCATACTTTGCAGTGCACCGCAATAGGTTTTTGGATTTATCTGTGCGGGGATCACCAATCAAGGTGGTCAAAGTAGGAGGGAAAACGAACTCAGTGGGCGCATCGGTTGGCAAATTGACTATCGGGAGTTCCCGGGTTGCCCAATCGGGGGCATCGGTCTGTTTGCTGACTCAGCTTGGATTTGTATCAAGCCATTTAGGTCTTGTGCAAAATCCGTTTGCGAGATCGCTCGCTTTAAATTCGATCAAGTCTTCGGACTTGGACTACTTGCAAGAGGGGGCTTATTCAACGAGCCCATTGCGTGAAGGCAAACTCGTGTCTCGGATAGATGCGGGTAGAGCCAAGGAGTCTTCGGATCTCCCTTGGCATCTGCGGGGGAACATCTGGGCGAACCCAGTCGCAGCGATTCGACTGGGGAGTTTCTGTCGCAATGTCGGCGGGATCAACAATGTCAAGGAGGAAGTAATCCATGCGGCTTAGAAGACAGCTCCAGCGTAGTGGGAGCGAAAATTCCAAGGGCCTCGCTTGGTGGAGTAAGAGAACAGCCGCGACAATCGGCAGTATTGCACTGACTGGCGTCACGCTAAGTGCGTGTTCTTCGGCGGGCAGCTCTTCATCAGCGAACGCTTCATCAGCCTCTTTGTCGACAACAAATGTCGTTAGCGAGAAGATGGTGATAGAGACGGGCAAAATGGATGGCAAGCCCGGGTGGCCCCGATTTGTTCCAGCTAACCTGACAGTTCCGGCTGGAGCCACGGTAGATCTAACCATCGTCAACTACGACGATGGCACAGCACCATTGCCCACCTCATCTCCGTGGAGCAAAGTCATGGGTGCGGATCCGACATTCGGCGTTACCGGTGGCGGTGTCGAGACGATCA
>JAKAPB010000297.1 GCA_021823045.1 Actinomycetes bacterium
TTCGTGACCGGACTCGGCGCAGAAGTGGGCGACGCCCTATGTGCACATCCGGGAGTGGACGGAATCGGTTTTGTCGGTTCAGTGGCCACCGGAGAGAAGATCGCATACCGCGCAGCTGGCAAGAAACAGATCCTCGAACTTGGCGGGAATGGGCCATTTGTAGTTCTGGAGGACGCAGACCTTGAGAAGGCGGCCAGGGCTGTGATGGACGCGTCGTTTTTGTGTGCTGGCCAGAGCTGCACAGCAGGAGAGCTATTTCTCGTACATAAAGGGGTGAAAGAGGAGTTCTTGGAGATGGTGGTCTCTATGACAAAGGAGTCGATCAACCTGGGTGATCCATTTTCGCCCGAAACCACGATGGGACCCCTGAACAACGAAGCCTGCGCCGATAAGTTCGACGAGCACGTAGGCGATGCGGTCGCAAAAGGTGCTCGGTTGGTCCAGGGTGGCAAGAGGGAGGGCGGATTGCCCACTACCCTCTATGCCCAGGCGACCATTCTCGATTCGGTCAGTCCGGATATGCTTATAGCATCCTCTGAGACCTTTGGTCCGGTAGTTCCGATTTTGGAAATCTCTTCGGACCAAGAGGCGATTTCATTGGTTAATCGATTCGGATTCGGATTGACTTCAGCCGTCTTTACGACCGACCTCGCCAGGGGCTTAGCTTATGCAGAGTCGGTGGAAGCCGGTTGGGTAAATGTGAATGCGTCGACCAATCTCTGGGAGTCTCATCTTCCATTTGGCGGTCGCTCGGGAACCCTAAGCGGACGTGGTCGGGTCGGTGGGACCTCTGTGTTAGAGGCTTTTTCTGAGCCAAAGGTCGTTATTTTACAGCTCTGATGGCTGGGCTGGGTGAGTTTCAATGCCACAGGGAATCTATTTAGCGTCGGGTTATCCCTGCTCGATGGGGTCGAAGCTCAATTGCAGAGGGCTTGAAAATTGCCTTTGCTTCTGGGGCTCGACTTGGCAGCGGGCGCTTGAGAGTTGCCTTTGTAATTTAAGTAATTAAGCCACTAAGTAATTAAAACACTAAGTAATTGAAACACATTGTAGCGTTGGGGGGAGTCAGATGGTAGGAACGCACACGGTATCAGGGTCGACATCGACTGCGCCAAGTTTGAGCGTTCTAGACGCCATTGGCGATACGCCTTTGATCGAGATCGAAGACGGAATCTTTGTCAAACTGGAGTACTTGGAGCCATCGGGTTCGATCAAGGCTCGAATAGCGAAGTACATTATCGAAAGGGCGGAGGCCGAGGGACAGCTAGTCAAAGGGATGACGATCGTAGAGGCGAGCAGCGGTAATACCGGCAACGCCATGAGTATGGTTGCTGCAATCAAAGGCTACAAGATGTTGGTAGTCATGCCCGGAGGGTTGTCATCCGCTCGAGTGGCCATTTCCAGGTCCTTTGGTGCAGAAGTCCTGGAGATCGGGTATTTTCACGTCAACCAGGCACTGGAGAAGGCTCGCGAATTAGGCGGGCAGCCCGGCTTTTTTGCACCATCCCAGTTTGATTCAGACTGGAACGTAGAAGAGAACAGAACTTGGCTTGGTCCTGAGATCCTCCAACAGCTTCCCGAGGGTAGGCTTCCGGACGCCTTTGTAATGGGAGTTGGCACAGGGGGCACTTTGGTCGGCGTAGGGCAGGCCTTCAGGGAAGTCAACAAAGATGTAAAGCTGATCGGCGTAGAACCGAACGAGTCGTGCACTATCTTGTGTGGTGAAATCGGTCATCACCAGATCGAGGGCATCTCCGATGGATTCGTGCCGGGGATATTCGCCCGCCATGGTCATATCGTCGATTCCATGGAGCCAGTTGGTAGCGAGGAGTCGATAGCCGAGATGCGATGGCTCGCTAAGGAGCACGGAATGTTCGTCGGGCCATCCTCTGGCGCAAACTTAGTTGTTGCGAGGAAGGTGAGGGCGGGACTTCCCGCGGGTGCGACCGTCGTGACTATCCTCTGTGACGAAGGCGAGAAGTACTTAAATGAACACTACGCCGCAAAGGGTAATGAGTCGTCGGATGGTTAATAATTTTCGGTAGTTTTCTTCGGTAGAAGTTTGCTATTTGTCCTGGTAATGAGGGTCTTTCCTGAGGGAGGGCCCTCATTTTATTATGCAGGTAATGCATATAAAATCGGTAAAAATCCCACCAGCAAGAATCTACGTCAAGAAATGTTAACTAATCTCGAAATCCGTGGCGGATTGAGCTTGAGAAGTTTATAATCAGTTGAAAATGTGGCGTAATTCACATGAAAAGGGGGAGAAGTTGGATTCAAACGATGGAGGCAGTGGTTCCGTCGGGTCCGGAGATAGCAAGCTCAAAGCGGGGGCATTGACCCTATTCGAGTCTGCTGTCATGGGGGTCGCAGGGGTGGCTCCTGCGTATTCGATAGCCGCCACCACGGCGGCCCTATACGGGGCTGTGGCGTTCGGCGGACCGGCGGCATTACTGTACTGCGGTATTGCCATGTTCGGAATAGTATGGGCTTTCAACTATCTCGGCCGAATAGAAGCAAATTCTGGCGCAAGCTACAGCTGGGTTAGAAGGGCGTTGCACCCGGTTCTCGGGTACATAGCCGGCTGGGCATTGGTAGTATCCGCTTTGATATTCATGGTGGCCGGTTCTTTCCCGGCCGGTTCGGTTACTTTGGGACTCTTTTCTAATTCGCTCGCCAACAACGTCACCGCGGTAACAATATTCGGCTCGGTGTTTTTCGCTCTGATGGTCGTGGCGGTAATAGTCGGAGTGACGGTCACCGCAACGGTCCAGGTCATTATGTCGACAATAGAGCTCTTACTCTTGGTTCTCTTCGCCGTCTTGATGCTTGTACACGGGCATGACGCACACACCTTCTCGTGGCATTGGCTCTCGCCAACCGTGTTCGGTGGGTCTAATGGATTCTTTGCCGGTGCACTTTTGGCTGCCTTCTATTACTGGGGCTGGGACGTGACTGCGAACTTGAATGAGGAGACCAAAGGGGCGAAGGTTACTCCTGGAATCGGTGGAATTATCGGTGTTCTTGTGGTCTTTGCGCTATTCGAGGTCTTCACGATCGGAACGAATATGGTTCTGACTTCCAAGCAGATCTCTAATAACTCCGGCGATGTCCTAGATGTCCTGGGTCAGACGGTGTGGCATGGATTTGGCGGACGCTTGATTGTCGTAGCGGTTGTTCTCTCTACCGTCGCCACATTGGAGACTACCATCATCCAGGTGACTAGGACCCTGTTCGCCATGGGAAGGGATGGTACGCTCCCCAAGGTTCTAGGGACCGTTCATCCTAAGTTCAAGACCCCGGCGGTTGCGACGATAGTAGTTGCAGTTATATCCCTCGGACTGTTCATCGGATCTAACTACATCGGAAGTCTGTCGACGATCATGACCGATGCAATTTCGGCAATTGGACTGCAGATCGCAGTGTATTATGCGCTCGCCGGCTTCGCCGTGGTCGTGCTATATCGCAAACAGTTATTCAAGTCCATAGGAAACTTCATCTTTATGGGCCTCTGGCCACTAGTTGGTGCGGTATTCATGGTGGTGATGTTCGTAAAGAGTATTCCAGGTTTGAACGGAACTACTTTAGGAGTCGGACTAGGAGCACTTGCCCTTGGCTTTATCCCGATCGCCATCTACTGGGCAAAGGGCAGGGATTATTTCAAGATGGCGCCTGCTCACGAGCGCTTTGTAAGTGACGAAGAGTTGGCACTTGCGACCTTGGAGGCATAGCTAGGTAGCGATTTTGTCGTCTGGCTCGGTTACCGCCCTAGTGGGGCCGGTACCGGGCCAGATCCGTTTAACCGCCTTTGTAATCAAACACGAAGAGGAGTCAGCTTCGACATGGATTCCTGCCAGGTCGGACGTGATGGTTGTGGGACCGTGATTGTACTGTTCCACC
>JAKAPB010000298.1 GCA_021823045.1 Actinomycetes bacterium
TCGACTGGTGGGGGAATCTGACCTTTGCGGTAGGTCTGATCCTGCTACTCGTGGGGATCACCTACGGTATCGAGCCCTACGGAACCTCTTCGATGGGTTGGACCAACCCCAGCGTTCTACTCGAACTCTTCGGGGGGGTCCTATTCCTCGTGATCTTCGGAATCGTCGAGACAAAGGTCGCTCATCCGATGATCCAACTCCACCTCTTTAAGATCAGGGCATTCACCGCAGGAAACATCGCCAGCCTCCTGGCCTCCCTCGGGCGGGGCGGGATGATGTTCATCCTTATCATCTGGCTCCAAGGAATTTGGCTACCTCTTCATGGCTACAGCTTTGCCCGTACTCCTCTCTGGGCTGGCATCTATATGGTCCCGATGACTCTGGGTTTTTTGATATCAGGACCGTTGTCGGGATGGCTCTCTGACCGCTACGGTGCCCGACCCTTTGCGACCGGTGGAATGGTGCTTGCGGCTATTAGCTTTGCCCTTTTGGAACTCCTTCCTCTCAACTTCAGTTACATCGACTTCGCTCTTTTGCTGCTCCTAAATGGTCTTTCGATGGGTATTTTCGCTTCGCCGAATCGCGCCGGGGTCATGAATGCACTACCGGCTGACCAGAGGGGTGCGGGTGCCGGAATGCTAAACACCTTCCAGAACTCAGCGATGGTCCTTTCAATAGGAATATTCTTCTCGCTGATTATCGTAGGTCTCTCCAGTTCCTTGCCATTTAGTCTCTATCACGGCCTGGTAAATCAGGGAGTGCCGAGCGTAGATGCGAACCGGATTTCGCACCTACCGCCGATTGGAACCCTCTTCGCTGCTTTCCTTGGCTACAACCCAATCCAGCACCTTCTAGGACCGGCGCTAACCAAGGTCGATCCCACCAAGGCTTCGTATCTAATAGGGCGGAGCTTCTTCCCCTCTTTGATTTCTGCACCCTTTAAAAAGGGCTTGGACGTGGCATTTGACTTCGCACTAGTTGCCTGCCTACTCGCTGCGGGTGCTTCGTGGATGCGTGGCGGAAAGTACTACCATCAGGATGCTCCCGCCCAAGACCTTGACCCATCCGAAATGGTCGTAGAGGAATAAGCGACGGCAATCTGACTGGCCATCTATCTGGCCGTCTGGCTGAACGAGATGTTGCCGAATTTTGCGAGCATTCCTTCCGTCTAAGGAGTTAAACGTGCGCCTTCGAGGTCGGCTGGGCTGTTATGTAGAATAAAGAGAGCGTGACCCGAAGCTAGGTCGGCACTGGTGAGAATGGCACCCCCGTCAATTATAACCTTGAGGCATTCTGGCTTCGGAGGGATGGCGCTGGTAGGGTCCATCGATCGGCTTCACCAAATACCAATCCGACTTCGGCTCAGCTCTAATTCAGTGTCCCAGTGTCCCAGTGATCCAGAGTCACAGTGTCACAGTGTCACAGTGTCACAGTGTCACATCACAATATGCTCGACGATATTAGAACGACAACTTCAGTCGGGAGGGTTGAATGCTTATAATCGAGTACGACGTCGACAGTGCCGGCCTATGCGAAGTACTAGCCGTAATAGATGCATACGCTGAGGACGGCCACGATCCCGATGGAACTCTGTGGCTCGAATGGCGAAAAAGTTTTGAAGACCAGGGTCATGGCTGTGTGCGCGTACCCGAGGAAGACGTTCTGCTAATAGAGGCGACCGAAGACAGGGAAGCCCTCATTTCGATTGTTGAAAGAGTAATACTTGACGACCGCAGGTCAAAGGAGGCGGGTAATGTCGATTAGTAGCACCAGGTCTTCGATGTACAAAATCGCTCGAGCACTCGGAGACGTCGAAGCAATCGAGCACGGATACTCAAGGGGTGGGCTCTCCGGTGCCGCTACTTCAGAAGTGCAAAGAAGGGTCCGCAGGACTATCTACAGAGACGGAAATCGTCAAATCAATAAATTCGTTAGGGCCGTTGGGTTAATGCCAAAGCACCGATAGCTCTTTTCGGATTGCACCGCGAGAGTCCAAAGCACAGCCTTGGGCTCTCGGGTCGGGAATTGGCTAGCTTTGTTCCATTGGCAACCATGGTAGGTGCGCCGGCCGTCTCTTGCGCTGCCGGCGGACGGTACGCACTAATTGGGTGACGGTAGAATTTTGAGTTCCAATCGGCAAATGACAAGCTCACTTCAAAGCAGAGAGACCTCTCCAAGTTGGGTTTTTGGCGGTTGGACGTGAATTGCTTTTCTCGATAGCAGAGATGGGCAAGGTGAAAGTAGCCTTTTTATAGGCAACCCAATTGGCATTTTCTATGACACACGGCTCTTGCAACGACTTTGGCGCCAGGTGGAAACTAGCAATTTCGTAGCCGATCACAAACCCAGGGTATTCTTTATAGAGCACTCAACAGCTAATGAAATACGTCTGGAATTTGCCACGGCATCGATCCTGTACCGCTAATTAAGCCTAGCAATTGCAAAAAACCGGTGGCGCCACCCCACTCCTCTCGTTTTCAATGCTTCGGCGCCGGTTGTCAACTCAGGCACTGTCAACTCAGCCACTGTCAACTCAGCCGCCAGCCGAGTCCAAAATGACCCTTGAAGATCCATTTTTCTCTGTCCCGGTTGGGCCTTTGTACCCAAGCTTCTTGCGACCCATCAAACTTGAAGCCTTGGCAATCTTTAAATTAACTGCGCCAACTAGAGTGGAGTATGTACCGATCCCACCTGGGGTGGGTCTGAGCCGGAGGATGGCATGATACCGGAGTATAAAGACGAGATTCTGCTTCGACTTAAGACGATACGTGGTCATGTCACTGGGGTTTTATCAATGGTCGAGTCTGACAGGTACTGCCCCGAGATAATGAAGCAGGTAGCAGCCCTGCAGTCCTCGCTAGAAAAAGTAAACCGAACGCTTTTGAGAAACCACTTGGAAACCTGTGTTAGCGAAGCTATCCAGACGGGAAATGGCAAAGAAAAAATCGCAGAGTTGTTAGATGCCCTTAGGTTCAACTCATCACTGACCGACCTGCGGCATCAGGGCGAGTTACTTAGCGACCTTCATGGAGCGGTTGATTGTCCCACTTGTTCATCCGAACCTGCCGACGGGACGACTGAGGTCCTCAAATGAGTACAAGATCTCTAGAGGAGCTAACCAAGATAGAGCTAGTCGTCGAAGGGATGACCTGCGCCTCGTGCGTTAGGAGGGTTGAAAAGGCCCTCCAGAAGGTAGAAGGGGTCCAAAACGCCTCGGTCAACTTGGCTACCGAAACCGCCGAAGTGGAGCTTGGAGATGCCGCTCACTCCCAGTTGGTCGCTAGTGAGATATTAGGTGCCGTTGAAAAGGCGGGGTACAAAGCGCATTTCGCAACGGTTGATGCCCCACAAAAAGATGAACAGAAAGTCACGATCGAGGTCACCGGGATGACCTGCGCCTCTTGCGTTAGGAGGGTTGAAAAGGCCCTCCAGAAGGTAGAAGGGGTCCAAAACGCCTCGGTCAACTTGGCTACCGAAACCGCCGAAGTCAGCGGACTAAATTTCGTTGATGCCACCAAGCTCATCGACGCTGTCAAAAATGCCGGCTACGGGGCTTTTATAACCGGAGCGTCGATGACCTTGGAGCAGGCCTCTCTCGATCGTCAGGCGAAGCGGCTTGCCGAATTAAGGGCAAGAAAAGTAAAGCTCCTCTTTGGAGCGGGGCTGTCGATAGCAGTCCTCATCGTGAGTTACGGATTTGGGAAATATAGCTGGTCCAATATTGCGTCGCTCTTGCTCGCGGCTCCGGTCTACTTCTGGGTCGGATCACACTTCCACGTTGCAGCGCTAAGGAGCATTCGCCACGGTGCAACGAACATGGACACCCTGGTCTCACTCGGTTCATCGGTTGCCTTTTTCTATTCAATCGCCGCAGTCTTCTTGCTAAGCGATAAGCAGA
>JAKAPB010000299.1 GCA_021823045.1 Actinomycetes bacterium
ATCTGACAGATACTTGCTAGCTAACAATATTCAACCTCATCCACTTTACAAACTGGGATTTACCTCGATGGGGTGCTGGCCCTGCACGAGGGCGACCAAGCCCGGAGAGGATCCACGTTCTGGCCGTTTCGTCGGACAAGGCCGCGTCGAGTGCGGGATCTGGTCGAAACCAAAGATCCCATCCCTTGGCCATGAAAACCAAAACCCCAAATAGTCCAACTGAATATATCTCACCTGAAGGAAAAATGGTCCACTCAAAAATCACCCCCACAGCACCACTAATTGCGGATATTGACCAATTGACAACCGCTACAGTCCAGGAACCGAAAAAAATCGACGACAGCTTCGCCGTGTGGCGGTGTACTCCACGTCAGCTAGCGGATCTCGAGATGATCGCAATCGGTGGCTACTCCCCGCTGGAGACCTTCATGGGGTATGAAAACTGGATATCCTGCGTCGATTCGATGCATCTAGTTACCGGCGAACTTTGGCCCATACCAATAACCTTCCAGCTACCCGAAGGTTGGCTCCCAAATGGCAAGACCAAGCTTCGCCTAGTCCACCAAGATCGGGCCATCGCGACAATCGACATAGTTGAAAAGTTCAGAATCGATCTGGAAGTCGAAGCCCAGTCGGTTTACCAAACTACTTCCGAAGAACACCCAGGGGTAAAAGCACTGTATCAAGGGGGCTCCGTGGCAGTATCTGGCCCTATAACCTTTCACGAAATTCCAAGGCAGTACAGCGAGCACGAGTACCTAACCCCACTAGAAGCAAGACAGGAATTCGAATCACGCGGGTGGAAGACGGTAATCGCCTTCCAGACTCGAAATCCAATCCACCGTGCCCACGAATATCTTCACAAGGTAGCCCTCGAACTTATCGACGGCCTATTTTTGAACCCGCTCGTCGGCCTCACCAAGGGTGATGACGTTTCAGCGGCGACGAGAATGAAAGCATATCGCGTACTGCTCGAGAACTACTACCCGGCCAATCGGGTAGTTCTGGGTGTCTACCCCGCTGCGATGAGATACGCAGGACCTAAGGAGGCCATCCTGCACGCCATTTCGAGAAAGAACTACGGCTGCACCCACTTTATAGTAGGAAGAGACCACGCCGGGGTCGGCGACTACTACGGCACCTATGCGGCACAGGAGATCTTCGACCAGTTCCCGCACGAAGAGGTTGGGATCAATATAGTCCGATTCGAGCACAGCTTCTTTTGTAAAAGATGTGAACAGGTAGTTTCCAAGAGAACTTGCCCACACGATTCCAACCAGCACCTCGTACTTTCTGGTACGAAGGTCCGAGAGATGTTAAGCAAAGGACAGGCACTCCCGGCGCAGTTCTCTAGACCTGAAGTCGCCCAGGTGCTGATTGAGGCCTATAAGGGCTGACTGCACTGATTGCTCCCAGTCCATTATCGTCGATAGCGGATGGCGACCGTCTACCTGAGATCGATATCGACTTGCCGACCCCGTCGCTTATTCCATCCGACGAGGTCCGCCAGTCGATCGCCAGCTCTAGGCTGAAGTTACTCCAAAAGCCCTACCCGCAGTAGTCGTGTATAAAATAGGCTCGTCTTGGGTAGGACACCTCGGGCGGAGTACTCGGCCTGCGCGGTCAAGAACCCAAATCGTCCTCAACCAGTTCAGCGTAGATCCAATCAGGCATCGGTACTGGTCGCCTACTCTCTCCGTCTACACCTACATAGAGTGCCTTGGCTGAAAAAGTCCGCCTTGGATATCCCGTCAATTCGACGCCCTCGTCCCTCCTTGGCAATGGTGGGCAAACTGCGTGAGCGTCGAAAACCAACTCGAAGGACGTGTTACCTTTTTTTGACAGGCTGAAAACGATCTCGAACAACTCCCCGACATGGAGGGGAGAAAACCATTCGATATCCAACTTTTTAACCACAACTTCCCACGGCGATTGGCCTAGTGTCACGCCGATGCGACGCAGCCACCCGTCGAGAGCATCGTCAATGTACTTGAGGTAATGGGCGTTATATACGATCCCCTGAGCGTCTAGGTCAGAGAAGAGTACACTTCTCGTTTCAACGAGCCTTCTAGGGATCAACTTGGACCATCCAATCCGCTAGCCGAGGTCTTCAAAACTCTTCGATTCCTGCTTGAGCCTTTCAGTAAACTCAACAACCTGCTCCCTAACCGCTTCGATCCCGGATCCACCCGGCGTTACCCTTCGCCTTATCGCTCCGCCAGGCTCGACGATTTCTAGAGCTTCGATCCCTAGCTGAGGGTGCGCTTGGACTAATTCCGAGATCGGAACCCGACGCTCTACCGAGTCTCGGATAATTCCACCCACTATCCCGTGGGCCTTCCTAAAAGGAATACCCTTCATGACCAGGAACTCGGCTAAGTCTATGGCGACTAGAGCCTCTGAATCAGCGGCGGCCTTCATCGTCGCGTAGTCAAAGTTTGCGGTCGCTAGCATTCCTGTCGTCGCCTTTAGTGCGAGACTAACTGTATCCAGAGAATCGAAGAGCGGCTCTTTGTCCTCTTGAAGGTCCCGATTATAGGAGAGAGGAAGACCCTTCAAGGTGGCGAGAAATCCGGTCAGATTACCGATAAGGCGGCCAACTTTTCCTCGCGCCAACTCTGCTATATCGGGGTTCTTCTTGTTCGGGAGCATTGAGGATCCGGTCGAATATGCATCGTCCAGCCTGACAAAACTAAACTCCTCAGTTGACCATAGAACTATCTCTTCACCAATCCTCGAAAGATGAATTCCAATCTCGGCCAAGACAAAAAGCGTCTCGGCGACAAAATCGCGATCGGATACCGCGTCGAGTGAATTTCTAAAACGACCGGCGAACTCGAGCTTCGAAGCGACAAAGTCTGGTTTGAGCGGAAGGGTCGATCCCCCTAGCGCACCGGCGCCAAGTGGAGATATGTCTACCCTCTTATATGCGTCGGCGATCCTCTCTAAGTCTCGCATGAACGCCCAACCATGGGCCAACATGTGATGGGCAACCAAGATCGGTTGGGCCCTTTGAGTGTGGGTATAGCCTGGGAGGTAGGTATCGCCAGCAGATTCGGCTAGATCAAGCAAAACCCTCTCCAGGGTGATCACGTCTTTGGCCAACTCTTTGAGGGCGCCCTTCACAAAGAGCCTCAGATCTGTCGCGACCTGGTCATTTCTGCTCCTACCAGTATGAAGTTTCGCCCCGGTATCCCCAGCTATTTCGGTGACACGCCTCTCGATAGCCGAATGGATGTCTTCGTCGCCTTGAGAGACAAAGTTACCTTCGGCCATCTCCGCTTCGACCTGGTCCAATGCCCCGATCAGAATCTCTGCTTCAAGTGGCGTGAGAATCCTGGACTCTTTCAGTCCAAGCACATGTGCCTTCGAACCGAAGATGTCTTGTCGCCAGAGCCTTATGTCGAAAGATAAGCTCTCGGTAAAAGCCATCAACTCATCCGCCGGAGTCGATGAAAACCTTCCTTGCCAAAGTGTCATAGATCTTTACCTAGTCCAATTTCGCTTGCTTCGATGCCCAAGTCTGAACACCCAAGCCAAAAATCCTCACAAAACCTTCAGCATCTTGGTGTCGGAAGAGGTCGGACGAGTCATAAGTAGCCAACGAATAGTCATAGAGCGAGTGAGGGCTCTTCCTGCCCTCAACATGAAATGCGTTTGGCTCCAGCACTAAGCGCACTTCACCCGTGACAAAGATCTGAGAATAATCTAGAAAGGAGTCATATGCGGACTTCAGTGGCGAAAACCACATCCCGTCGTAGACCAGGCGTGACCAATCGTTTTGGATTCGCCTCTTCTCGTGGGCTAACTCCCTTTCCAGGGTGATGTCTTCCAGGTCTGAGTGCGCCGCTATGAGTGCTACCGCCGCTGGAGCCTCGTACACTTCGCGACTTTTAA
>JAKAPB010000300.1 GCA_021823045.1 Actinomycetes bacterium
CGGGTTGTGTAGCTTAGACCTCTCCAAATGACGACTTCAATCTGGCCATACACCCAAGAACGTTCAACAACTTGCCGATTCCTGGTCGATCTTGGTACCGGATTGCCGCTTATTTCCGAAGATCCCGATTACCGCGCTGGGCCAACAATTGATCAACCGCTCCGAAGCGGCTCCGTTCGGGATTGCTGCACAGCTAACTACTCGGCATATGGAGAAGGCCTTCACGGTGCAGGTGCAGGTCTCCAAGATTTGCTACGAGATCCTGTCCGTATTCCTCCCATGTCACCTTGTCCACACTTGTCTCGCCTACGCGTTGATAGCCAAATGGGCATCCTTCAGACGGTCTAGATCGACATGGTACCACAACGCTGTGAACCGTGCTTCCTTGTCCTTGCGTGTTACCTCACGCACACGATCCAACCCGCTTGACTCGCCCGGCACTGCGTCCGGGGCATGTTAGATTGGTGGTGTTCCCCTTAGTCATCCCCCTTCCCTCTACTACCCCCGCAGCCGGTCCCCTGGCTTTGTTCGTCAGCTTCGCAAGTACTATGGGGTTGTCTGATCTCCGAAAACCCAGAAAATCACGACCCGCCTACTTCTGATAAGGACCAGTATCAGAAGCCTGGGGCCCCGGGTCATCCCACCCCCAGTCAGTAGTACCCGTCAGCTCTGTTCGGCATGCCGTCGCTTGTTAGTAAGCTGACAGCCTGGTCGAGCACAGCCGTCCGTGATGTGAGCACAGATGATCGAGACTCTGCCTAGGTAAAGCTCGCCTACCATGGCGCAAACGTATCAGTGGCCGATACGGTGGACTTCCACTGGGGCCCTCACCCCTGTGGGTTGTTCGTCAGAGCATCACCGGATCCTATGTCCCGAATGATCGCGCTGCGCACACTCAGGGACCCGACAATGCCCAAGGTGAGCTTGTGGTCGTAGTTCGGGACGACCGTTGTTGTCGCGGTAGAAGCGTTCGCAACTTGGCTCTGCCCTTTCCAGCGAAGCATCCAAATCATCGCAGACCTACCACATGCGATAGTCACGTTCTCAAGGGCTGGATTCGAGAAGGGAAGGTTGGTCTCTTCCGCCAAAGTATAGGGTCCACCAGGGATAGTTATTTTGCCGACGGGTAGCGGTCGATTCGTTAAAGCAACACTCTTGGACAGGGGAATCCCCGAAGATATTTGAGATTGGAAACTATACGTATGATGCCCATGGTCATTTAGTATGGTCAGCGCACAATATTTTCTATCGACCGAGAGTGCGAGGCCAAGGTGGCCGACACGAGCGGTGGAAACGAGCTTTCCGTTGAACGAAAACGGTGGAGCGCTTGCTGTCCTCCAAGGAGAGCGAACTATCGGTAGGGTGCCCAGAGTCAATCGACCCAGACGTGTATCGACTGCCACGGGACGACCCGGCGATGAGAATTCCGAGACACCAACCAACCCAGCGACCGCGACAACCAGCGCACTCACCACCCCGACGGATAACTTCCTGACGGACATGTATCTCATAGGACTCACCTTATCGCAACACTATGGGTTAGGTTCGAAACAGACTCCGATTGGTTTTAATGCATAGCCTGAGCCTATTTGATGTTCAGGACCAACCCATTGATTCTGCCATACTTGGAAATTCACATCTTCAAACAAGGGGTAGGCGGTTATGGATCCCAACTGACCAGCAGGTACATATATGTCATCGCGAGCGGTAACTCCGAATGACGAAGTCACACTGAAGCCAACGCCTGCTGTTACCACTCCAGCACTTAGTCCTACGTTAGCACTGAACGTTGCTGCAACACCACGCTGGATATATAAGTCTAAAGTCGCAGGTCCTGGGCTGGATGTGAAACCAATCGAATTGATTCCACATAATTGGGAGCTGTAGCCCTTCCGGACTGAGATTCCATTGCCGAACCACATAGGGGTAGGTGTCAGTCCTTTTGATGACAAGGAAGCAGAACTCAGGACTTCGACTGTATTGCGGTTCGGTCGAAAATAGCCAGGTGGAATACGCGTCGGAGTGGAGTGCGCTTCCTGAACTTGTGCCGGCCCCGGAGTTCTAGCGCTCGCGAGCGTATACGCAGAGCCAATCCCTGACAATATTCCACTAGCCGCTACTGCGACCCCCCCCCGGATGACATTTCGTACCTTCATTTGCTTACCCCCTTCTAGGTTACCACCAGACATATCGTCTAGCGTATCTCTACAACCTAACACAATGTGGGGAAAGAGTGTTGGCATTCCGACAAGTTCCCGAATTTTCGTGTCTACCAGGCATTCTGAGGGAAGAGAGCGCCCTACCAACTTCTGATAAGGACCAGTATCAGAAGTAGAAGGCTTATCTACTTCTGATAACGGGGTTTAGGAGCCGTGCTAAGCCCACTAAACGACTTCTGATATCACGTCGTAGTCTCAAACTAAATTAGACCCATGATCAAAACCTACCAAGACGCCTTAGACCGCTCTCCTCTCTCGGCAAGCACAAAACGTATCTACAGGTCTCGTGTGGCTGGGTTCTTGGCTTGGCTTGTAGATGCCGAAGTGGAGGGCGATCCCTTAAGTGACCCATTTGCGCGTGACTTTGCCGTTCGGGACTATCGGACACATCTTAAAGAGACTCACCATGCTCCCGCAAGTGTGAACGCGGCTCTTGCAGCCGTCGATCACTTCTATAGCGTCCGCGGTCTTGGACCGGCTAATGCTCGCAGAGAAGCCCTGCCTCAGGCAGCACCGCGTGCCTTAGATCCTGGGGACCAACGTCGCTTTCTTCGCGCACTAGAACAGACCGAGGGTTCTCGTGATCGGGCTATAGGACTCCTTGGCTTCTATGCCGGATTACGAGTGGCTGAACTCGCTGCGCTCAATGTCGATGATGTGGTGCTCAGTGCTCGCCGCGGCAGGGTTATCGTCTGGCATGGCAAAGGGGACATCTATCGTGAGGTTCCCTTGCACCCTGAGGCCCGTAAAGGGGTTACGACTTGGCTTAAAGCTCGGCAGAGCGAAGCCGATGCCCTACTACTGAATCGTCGCGGTACGCGCTTATCTTCGCGCAGCGTTGGTGGGGTTGTCGTCAAGCTGGGGGAGCTGGCCGGAATCGACGGTCTGACTACCCACGTTCTGCGCCACACGTTTGGAACGAATCTCATTCGCCAAGGGACCGACGTGGTACTCGTTGCTGAGTTGATGGGGCACCGCCGCCTTGACACCACCCGTCGTTATTCGTTGCCAACCACCGCTGATAGGGTACGAGCGATTGAAGGGTTGCCGGTTGAGGGGTGAAGGCGATTACCTGGCTCGTTGGTGGATGCCAGAGCAAGACGGTGAAGCACTCCTTCACCGTCGAACAGTTAAAGTGACCCGCTATCGCGGTGCGGCAAGACCTTCACCGTGGGCGAGGACGATCGAAAGGGTTGACCTCGCCGTTTCTTAGCTAAATGGTGTAGGTTCGGGGGTTGTTTGAGTCTGGTACTATATCCGTGTTTGGTCGATCAAGGTCCATTTGTTGGGACTTTAGGAGGTTAAGTCAATGCCGCAGATAAGGTTTGTCCTTGGATCGACCGGCGGCGCACGTGCCCGACTGATTCGGTGCGCTTGGCCTATGGGGATAGACGCGCATGGCATCTTGGGTCCTGTTAGTTGTGAGCAATAGGGTATTTTCATGATTCCGATGTACGTGTTCGGGGTGTGGCTGCTGTGCTTGGGCGCTTGCGATTTCTACCTCTACTGGACTCATGGGACGAAAGGTCGTCGATTTGACAGATCGACGTATGCTGTTGGCGCTGTTAGCCCAACTTTCGGAGAATCTTCCCGAATTAGCGTCTAGCTAGATCTTTTTGCCCGATTTCGATGGGTTATCCACAGGTGGGATTTGTATTATGGCAGGTTATATACCAG
>JAKAPB010000301.1 GCA_021823045.1 Actinomycetes bacterium
CGATGACACTTATGGCGTTGCCCGGAGTCTAATTAGATGGCTATGGATCATCATGGTCGCAAATAGCGGGAGGCTCATCTCGGTTTTGTGGTCTTGCACAGGCCGAAAGGAGCTGTTTAAACTGGACGGCGAACAGAAGTTGATGACCTTTGGCCGCCTTGCTAATTTGGAGCGGAGCTTTGGTGATTTTCCGCCTCCATCAGCGGGTTTCCTCCGGGGGGATTTGGTTTTGACTATGAAAGTCCGGTTCAATTACACCACTTCGTCGGTTAAGGCGAAGTGGTGTAATTGCTATTCGAAAGTATTAGGGAGTAATTTCCGACGCCGACGAGGTCGAGCGTTCTTTTGCTCGAGCAAGTCGATTGATTGCTGAAAGATACGCCCTCGCTGAAGCCTCGACCACGTCGGTAGATACCCCGCGCCCGGAAACTCGGGAGCCATCTTGTTCCAGCTGTATCACCACATCACCCAAGGCATCGATCCCTCCGGTCACCGAGGAGACGTTGAACCCAACGAGCCTCGCGTCTGAAGAGACCGCCTGTGCAATCGCTTTGCATGCGGCGTCTATCATTCCATCTCCCTCGGCTTCGGACTCCAGCTTAACGCCTTTATTAGAGATGACGACCCGAGCAGTTGGGGTAGAGGACGTGCCACCGTGAACTTCTAGTTCGTCGAGCAAGTAGGAGTCTATATTTGCGGTGCCGAGTTCCTCTGCGACTATCGCCTCTAGGTCGGCGTCGGTTATCTCGACCTTTCGATCTGCTAGCTCTTTGAAGCGATTAAATGCTGCATTTAGTGCCTCACCGGAGACATCGAGACCGAGGTTCTTCAAAGTGTCGGCGAAGGCGTGACGTCCGGAGTGCTTACCAAGAACTATTTGCGAACCCTTCTGGCCGACGCTCGCTGCGTCGATGATCTCATAGGTCGATCTATCTGAGAGTACGCCATGCTGGTGAATTCCGGATTCGTGGGCGAAGGCGTTACGTCCCACGACCGCCTTATTGTATTGGATGGGATAACCGGTCAATCGGGAGACGAGCCGAGATGTCCGATTTATCTCTTCGGTGTTGATGTTGGTCGTGAAATTGGCAAAAAGGTCAGCTCTGATCTTCGTTGCCATTACGACCTCTTCTAACGACGCATTTCCAGCCCTTTCGCCCAACCCATTGACGCACACTTCAACTTGGCGGGCGCCAGCTTGAATCCCGGCGAGGCTATTTGCCGCCGCAAGTCCGAGGTCGTTGTGGCAATGTGTCGAGATGATGTATTTGCCCCTGACGTTTTGGGCAACATATCGGATAAGGTCCCCGAACTCCCAAGGGATGCCATATCCTACGGTATCGGGGACATTAAGGGTTGTCGCTCCGGAGTCCACCGCTTCTTGGAGGACCTCAATCATGAAATCAAGCGGAGTCCTCGTGGCGTCTTGGGGTGAAAACTCTACGTCGTCGGTATGGTGGCGAGCTCGGGAGACCGCTGATCTGGTCTCCTCGAGAACTTGGGCCTGGTCCATTTTCAACATATGTTCCATGTGGCTGGGGCTCGTGGATATGAAAATGTGTATGCGAGCCTTATCTGCGTCTTTAACCGCTTCCCAACAACGATCCACGTCTGCGAGGTGAGTTCTTGATAATCCGGCGATTGCCGGGCCATGGACACTCCTTGCTATCGCCTGAACCGCTTCGAAGTCTCCCTGGGAGGAGACTGGAAAGCCGGCTTCGATATAGTCGACACCGAGTCGTGCTAGCTGTTCGGCGATTTCAAGTTTCTCGTGTACATCCAGTGAGATTCCGGGGGACTGTTCCCCGTCTCGCAATGTCGTATCGAAGATTACTAGCCTCTCGGCCATCGGATCCTCCAATTGGAACGTGTCTAGGACCTACACCTTTTCAAAACACCAATAAAAAACCTCCTGGCCAGGGGCACAGGAGGTCGAGCGAGCGTCGTAGGGCGCTCGCTTAGGTAAGTAGAAGGGTGTAAGCCAAAGACTTAATCATTGATTCGACTATAGCAACAATGGCCCGAGCTAAGCGCGCCCAGGCCATTGTTGGATATATTCGGTCGGTTGGCGTAGATCACTGCTCGTTGGGTGGTGATCCACGGAGATCTCTCACCAATCGAGCACCGGTTGCCTCGCTAAGCGACTTCCTCGGCTGCCTGTGCGGTCTTCGCGTAGGGAAAGACCCTAGCTGTTCAGACGTGCGGTGCGCTGGATCGGCATCGACCATCTCTTTCAAGATTGGTGATTACAGGTAACCGCCTTGGCATAGAGGATTCCTGGGGTATCGGCAATCTTCTGGACGGATTCTTGCGGGATCTCCTCATTTAGCGAAATTACCATTAGGGCCGAGCCGTCGTTACTGGATGGGCTCACGGCCATCGACGAGATAGAGATGCCCGCCTCTCCGATGATCGTACCTACTACGCCTATCTTGCCTGGCTTGTCGTCGTTCCGAACGACCAACATGTAGGTCGCGGGCGGAATCTCGACGGGATGTCCGTCGACTCGAACGATACGGGGCTCTCCCTTGATCCCGGTTATCGTCCCAGCTACTTCATGCTCCTTGCTCCTTAGGGTGATTAGAGATACAAAATCCCTCGATGTCGGGCTAGTCGTCTCTCTGACCTCAAGGCCCCTCTCTTGTGCGAGTTGCGGGGCATTGACGAAGGATACCGGATCGTCGGTCGCTTCGGAAAACACCCCTTTCAGCGCAGAGAGGGTCAGCAGGCGGGTATCATCCTCGGCAATTGGGCCCTGATACTCAACCTCCAACACCGAGGGTAGGCCACCCGACATCGAAGCCAAGAATCTCCCCAAAGATTCGGCGATTGATAAAAATGGTCTCGAAGATTCCGACGCTTCAGCAGCGTCGACGTTGACGGCAAATGGCACAAAGTCACCAGCGAAAGCCAGAAGGAGCTGCTCAGCTATGGTAACGCCCGCCTTGTCCTGGGCTTCTGTCGTAGATGCTCCGAGGTGGGGCGTGACAACGACCGAGGAGAGATCAAATAGGGGAGATTCGGTCATTGGTTCGGATGAGAATACATCGAGAGCAGCTCCGGCTATGGTCCCATCCTGGATCGCTTCTGCGAGGGCCATTTCGTCAATTATTCCGCCACGAGCGGCGTTCACGATGCGCAAAGACGGCTTGGCCTTGGCCAGAAGGTCCTTGTTAATTAGTCCTGAGGTCTCCTTGTTCTTTGGAAGATGGATCGTTACGAAGTCAGCCTCGGCTATTAGCTCTTCGAGCCCCATCAACTCGACCCCCATCTTTTTTGCCTTCTCTTGCGAGACGTAGGGGTCGTAAGCTACCAATCTCATTCCAAAGGCGAGCGCTCGTTGTGCGACGAGTGCTCCAATCTTTCCGAGTCCGACTACTCCGAGGACTTTGCCGTAGAGTTCGACCCCTTCCCACTTGGACCTTTCCCACTTTCCGTTCACTAGGGCGCTGTGGGCCTGGGGGATATTTCGCGCTTGAGATAGAAGAAGCGCCAAGGTGTGCTCGGCTGCTGAGAGTATGTTGGATTGGGGGGCATTTACCACCATGACGCCGCGCTTGGTGGCGTATGGAACATCAACGTTGTCGAGGCCAATTCCGGCCCGTCCAACTACTTTGAGGGACGTCGTGGAGTCGAGGACCTCCTTGGTCACCTTTGTTGCTGATCTGATTATCAATCCCTCTGCGGTCTTGATCTCGCCCAAAAGCTCTTCGGGGGAGAGACCGAGTTTAATGTCTACTTGATGACCAGCTTCTCTAAGCTTGTCGAGGCCGATATCTGCAATCTCTTCAGTAACGAGTATCCTTGCCATCTCTGTTTTACCTGCCTTGATTTGGGGGAAAGGCTAACTAATCCCTGGATTTAGGGATAGATAAAGACTACCAATTTACT
>JAKAPB010000302.1 GCA_021823045.1 Actinomycetes bacterium
CGGCGATTTCCGAACCTAGTCGGGCAGCTATTCCAGCCGCCCTTGCGAGCAGGAAGTCCCCACTGACCACAGCGATTAGGTTCCCCCAGTGAGCGTTGACAGAGACTACTCCCCTTCTCTCGTTCGCCTCATCCATGACGTCGTCGTGGTAGAGGGAGGCGAGGTGGACGAGTTCAACCGCTGAAGCCCCCCGAACCACCTCGATAGTGGAGTCCTCGCCAACGGCGCGGGCAGCCGCTAGGGCGAGAATCGGCCTGATTCTTTTGCCACCGGCTTCGATTAGGTGGGTAGCGACTTCTGACAGGACAGGGTCTGAAGTCTCGACGGAGAGGCGAAGCTCCGCCTCTATCTTCTCGAGGTCTTCCCCTGGGACCTTAACTTGGTTTAAATTTATCGGCTGCACTCCAATAAACACTAGGGCATACGCGGGGATTTGTGCTAAAAACCACCGACGAAAGAGCGTCAAAAGGGTTTGTCCGACGAAGCATCAGATCCCCTTTGAAGCCTCGAGGGGTCGATTGACTAGGCATTATGTGTTGCAAATATTGCTGCTAGGAGGGGCTCTTTGGCGACCAAAGAGCCAAGGGATATTTTTCAGGCCGACTCCAACTAGCTTCGGTACCTGGGCTAGCTGGACTTAACGTACCATTGTTGAGATTTCTAAAGGATCCGGTAAACGGCGAGGGAGGCAGAGTCGTCTGAAAGATTTGGCTAGAAGAGTTGAACAGCAGTGTTGAACAGCAGGATTGGCGACCAACGGTAACCATGTTTTTGGTCCACCGCTAGCTCAGTTACCCGATCAGCAACCTAGATAGCACTCCTTCGGAGTTCGACTGATATTTGGGCAGTCCGGAAAGTGACCGACTTATCTGTGGTCCTTGATGTGGGAAGATAGCCATTCAATAATTAAATAGGCACCCGTCGTTGATCAATTTTAGACGATTGTGTAAGTTACGTTTAGTGCTTGCTTTCGTGAAACGGTGGAAAGCACAGGCCACTTGGTCTAGACGTAGCTGCGAGGTGCAGATGTCAAAGGTAATCGTGCTGGGAAGTAATTTTGGGGGGCTGGTAGCAGCCCTATCGATTCGTCATGAACTGAAAGACGAAGTCGACGTGACGGTCATTTCGCCTAGTGATCGATTCGTTTTCAATCCATCACTAATTTGGCTCCCTTTTGGTAAGCGGGACGTCGAGGACCTCTCTTTTCGAGTCGCCCCCACCTTTGACGAACACTGCGTCAACTTCGTAAATACCGCAGCAAGTGCGATTAATGCCGATGTGAATAGCGTGACTGCGGGAGGGCGTGAATACAACTACGACTATCTGGTAGTTGCCACGGGGTACAAGAATCATTACGGCGTCGTTGAGGGGCTGGGGCCAAATGACAATGCTTCAACGATCACATCATTAGAGGACGCAATCCACGCAGGTGAGGCCTGGAGCAAGTACCTAGCGGACCCCGGTGACGTCGTCATTGGCGCTACCCAGGGAGCTAGTTGCTTTGGCGCTGCGTACGAGTTCTTATTCAACGCTTCTTACCACCTAAACAAGAACCACCTCAAGGAGAAGGTAAAGCTGACCTATGTGACCTCTGAGCCCTTCTTGGGCCACTTTGGGATAGGTGGGCTACCCCACGGTCAGCAGCTTTTGGAGGCGTTCCTCAAGCATGAGAATATTAACTACGTCGTCGACGCGTCAATTGATCACATAGACAGCGATTCGGTGAAATTGGCGAGCGGCGAGAACTTACCATTCAAATACTCAATGTTCATACCGCCATTTTTGGGACAAGATGTGGTCGTCGAAAGCGGCCTTGCCGACCCCAAAGGGTACATACCCGTTCGACCGACTTACCAATCGTTGTCTCATGACAACTTGTATGCCGTCGGTATCGCCGCTCAGGTCACCGCCCCTTGGCAATCCCCCACCCCCGTCGGCATCCCCAAGACCGGCTATCCGACCGAAGTTATGGCTCACGTTGCGGCTAAGAATATCATCTCCCAGATCAAGGGGGAATCACCGACCGAGGAGCATGAGTTCAAAGATATCAAAGCCGTGTGCGTGATGGACGCAGGCAATAACGGCGTGATCATATTGGCCGACAAGATGCTACCTCCGCGCAAACACGGGGTACTCATTCCTGGCCCACAGGCGCACTTGATGAAGTTAGGTTTTGAGAAGTACTTCCTATGGAAGATGCGCAACGGACACGTCAACCTGCCGTAGTCGACTTTTGGGACCAATCCGCCTTGTCACCAATCCGCCTTGTCACCAGGCCTGATACGCCTCGGTGTATCGTTGTCGATTTTATCCTTGCGAGTCAAGTTTTGACTGACCCGTGCCGCAGGTACGCCAGTTATCGGTGGGCGTTTGTCATGGGTAACAGCAGATTGGTGACACTCGAACCGTCTGTATTTCGACGATCGGATTCGAGTAAGTACCCAGCGACGGCATACCCCCTTTTCAAGGCAAAGGCTGCCAGGAGTGCGCAAACTCTTTTCAGTGATATCGAGAACCAAAGCCGCACTTACATTGGATTAACTCAGAGCGTAGCCCTACTGGTGCCCAATAGCTCTCAAGGTCCAGTCAGGGATCGAGTTGCGCTGCGTCACGGTCCCGCTCAGCCAAAATGCGCTCTCAAGGTCCAGTCAGGGATCGAGTTGCGCTGCGTCACGGTCCCGCTCAGCCAAAATGCGCTCTCCAGTACCATTCAGACGATCGAGTTGCGCTGCGTCACGGTCCCGCTCAGCCAAAATGCGCTCTCCAGTACCATTCAGGCGATCTAGCGAGGCCCGTTTCCGATCACGGGCTGCATCAAGGCGTTCTAAAGCTGAACGGACCGTTTCGTCTTCAACGGGCTCTATCGCTGCTGATGCCTCCCGCTTGTCGGCGAGACTGTCCCGTTGATCGCCCGCTTGATCCCGCTTGTCGGCGAGACTGTCCCGTTGATCGCCCGCTTGATCCCGCTTATCGGCGAGACTGTCCCGCTTGTCGGCGAGACTGTCCCGTTGATCGCCCGCTTGATCCCGCTTGTCGGCGAGACTGTCCCGCTTGTCGCCAAATGGCATCATCGTTGGAATCCGTCTATTCAGATCTCTCTCGCACCTCGCCACTAGGCCTGGGACCTCCTCAGCTGGCACCGCCCGGCCAAATAGCCACCCCTGCCCATAGCAACACCCAAGGGAGCGTAGCGCTACGAACTGCTCATCGGTCTCAATGCCCTCAGCGACACAATGCCCCCCAACGGCATTAGCCAGTTCAACAATGCTCGAGACGATAGCGTTGTCCTCGAGGGTAATACCCATACCCGCTACGAAAGATTGGTCGACCTTTAGTGCCCGAATGGGGTAGCGCTTGAGGTACACGAAGGAACTATAACCCGTACCGAAATCATCAATAGTGAGCGAGACACCTAGCGCCCCAATCTCGTTGAATACTACTGCCGCCGCCTCAACATCCCCCATCATGGCCGACTCGGTAACTTCAAGCACCAGACGTTTTGGATCCATACCGGTGTCGCTCAAAACCTGAGTAAGCGTCTTGATTAACTCCCCACTCGCCACCTGACGAGTAGACAGATTGACCGCCATATCGATGGATAGACCTTGTGTCTGCCAGATCATCGACTGTAAGCAAGCTTGTCTCATAACCCATTCGCCAAGAGAGACTATTAGTCCACTGGCTTCAGCGACAGGAATAAACTGGTCGGGGCCTAATAGTCCTTCGGTCGGATGCTCCCAGCGGACCAGGGCCTCGACGCTGACGACTGTTCCATTGGCCAGGTTTACCACTGGCTGGTAGTGAACGACAAGCTCGTTGCGAACCATCGCTTCGCGTAGGCTGGCCTCGCTTCGAATCCTCTCAGCGACAGCGCCGCCGCTC
>JAKAPB010000303.1 GCA_021823045.1 Actinomycetes bacterium
TAGTTAGCGCGTTGTCGACGTCGAAGTCGTCGGAAGGTTGATCGTCCCCTGCTGTCCGGGACTGACCATCCCGTATTGAGAACGGGCGAGGGAGGCGATCACAGAGGGATTATTTAAATTTGCTACCTTCTTGCTAAGTTGTGCATTTTCTTTGGTAAGCGTGGCCAATTGGGTTCTAGCCGAGCTCAGCTGGTTCCGCTCGGAAAAAAGTCCACGGGTCGGAAAAATTGCGAGGAGATAGATCGCTACCACGCCGAGAAGGACTCCCCAAAAGAGAAACCGCCTTGCCACTTAGAGCTGCCTAAATCCAGGAAACCTTGCAGAACCCCCCAGGCTTGACTCGATCCTGAGCAGCTGGTTATACTTGGCAACCCGGTCCGATCTCGCCGGCGCCCCCGTCTTGATCTGACCCGAATTGGTGGCGACGGCTAGGTCTGCGATGGTAGCGTCCTCGCTCTCTCCGCTCCTGTGGGAGATGACCGCCGAGTAACCAGCACGTTGCGCCATCTCAACGGCCTCGAGGGTCTCGGTGACCGTACCAATTTGGTTCAATTTGATCAAAATAGCGTTGCCTACACCCTCCTGGATACCCTTCGCCAGCAGCTTGGTATTGGTCACGAATATATCGTCCCCGACCAGTTGGATCTTGTCACCCAGCGCAGCGGAAAGCTCAGCCCAGCCCGACCAATCGTCCTCGGCCATACCGTCCTCAATTGAGATTATCGGGTACTTAGAGCAGAGATCCGCATAATACTGAACCATCTCTGAAGGGCTCAGAACCCTGCCTTCACCCTCTAGGTGGTAGGAACCGTTGTGATAGAACTCCGTGGACGCTGGGTCAAGGGCAATTGCTACGTCGCTACCGGGCGTTCTCCCGGCCCTAGTGATCGCCTCTATCAGGATCTGAATCGCCTCTTCATTGCTCTGTAGATTTGGAGCGAATCCCCCCTCGTCTCCAACGGAACTCGATAGACCCTTGGACTTGAGCACCGACTTCAGTGCGTGATAGATCTCCGCACCCATCTGAAGAGCCTCTCGAAAAGAACGTGCCCCGACAGGAGCGATCATGAACTCCTGCAGATCGATCGAATTATCTGCGTGCACCCCTCCGTTGATCACGTTCATCAGCGGAATAGGCAGGACCGAAGCGTTTGCCCCACCCAGGTAGCGATAGAGCGGTAGTCCGACCGACTCGGCCGAGGCCTTGGCGACGGCGATGGAAGCGCCCAGTATTGCGTTTGCGCCTAGTCGTCCCTTGTTCTCTGTTCCATCAAGCTGGCAGAGCATCCTGTCGATCAGCCGTTGATCGGAAGCTACCTCCCCGACGAGCAGGTCGGCAATCTCCGAATTGACATTATCTACCGCCTGTTGAACACCCTTGCCGCCGAAATTAGCTAGGTCGTTATCCCTTAGTTCGACTGCCTCTAATACTCCCGTTGAAGCCCCAGATGGAACGATAGCCCTTCCAAAAGACGAGTCGTCAAGAACCACCGAAACCTCGACAGTCGGATTACCCCTCGAGTCGAGGACCCAGTTCCCTTCGATAGATTCGATGATGCTCACTGAAATCTCCCAGCTACTAGCGACGACCCCCGACCAAAAGACGAGTCTCCTCTTGAACTTTCGGGTCTTAGATCCGACTTTATATTTCTAACAGGAGATAATAACAACAAAGATGCAATTCTGTCGATCTCGTCGATAAATGAGGTCCTTAAAGACTTTCTGTGGTTAGAGGCACCAATGTCAATCGTATCGATACTGGGCGGGAGGCCCGTTCAGATGATTTCAACTCTCAGTGGCGATTTCCAACCTTAGCGGGGAATTTGGCCTAGTTAGCGCCTTCATTGGCTATAGCTTCGACCTTTTGGATCGCCTCGACCAACCTTTCGACCCTCTTTCGCAAGATCGCCTCGGGATCAGAATTGGTAGCGATCAAAAGGGCCGATGTTAGGTATAAGACTTCGGCGGCCCCCTCGATGATAGATTCGTCGTCGACTCCGATGCCGGCGAGAGCTTTTTGGAGCGAGTCTAAGATCGCCGGGTTTTCCGGTATCAAAGTCCCGAGAAAAGAGGCCTTCTTGATCACCTTTTGACAGTAGGCGAGAGCCGGCAGTGCACGGGGGATCCCCTCCAGCACCGACGACCTTCCCTTCTCCTTCATCTTGATCTTCTCCCAGTTGCTCACGACCTCTTCCGCCTTCGACACCTCCAGAGTCCCAAAGACGTGGGGGTGCCTTAGAATGAGCTTCTGTTTGACTACTTCGCCGAGGTCTCCTAGCGAGAAAAATCCCTCCTCTCTAGCTAGATTGGAGTGAAAGAGCACCTGGATTAGCAGATCACCCAGTTCCTCTTCAAAGTGGGCCATCGCTTCGGCTTCGGGAGTGCTTGTGTCCGAAAGTGCGTCGAGCGCCTCCAACGCCTCATAGGCCTCCTCTAAGAGGTGTCTGGAAAGGCTCTCATGGGTCTGCTCCTGATCCCAAGGGCATTTCCTCCTAAGTGTCTTGATCACCTCCCAAAGCTCCCCGATCGACTCTTGGTCGGTCGTGATCCCGCTGACATAGAGCGACGTCAAATGGTCGGCTTTTGGAAGCGAAGCCTCAAAGGTCGATAGATCCAACTCCCTGGTTAGCTGGTCAGGCAGGCCTAGGTGGTAGAGGTAGACCACCTTGGCATCAGGACCGATCTCTTCTAGGAGGGAAATGACATCCAGAAGGATCTCTTGCGAATAGACCTGTGCGACGAGCATCTTGTCGCCAGCTAGATTTGGCGCAGCTAGCAGCTCCGAAGCGTCAACTACCTTGAAACCGTCGATTGGGTCGACCCCAAGGATCATGAACGCTAGGTCTAAAAAGGAAATTGCAGGGAGGATAGTGAGCTCGATTCCTTGGATACCCCGCAGTCGTTTGACGCTCGACTCCGCTACCATCGCAGATCCGGGTACGACGTAACAGAGGTATCCGTCTTGTAAAGCGCAGGCCATCGAAACGAGCTCTTCGGCCATCTCGGAGTAGAGTTCGTCGAATCCACTTGACCTCAGATAAAGCGGGTCGAAGCTCAAAGTTGCAATCCCCGCCCTTTCGACCTCCAGGCTCAACTCGGTCGCACCAGGGTGGACCAGGGTCCTAAATACCACCTTTTTGGCCATAAAGATGGTATTTAAGCTCCCCTGCGATATCAGGTCCCTGCCCGCAGGTCCAATGCCGACTACTTTGATCCCACCCAAGGCTCCGCCTCTCAAAAACCTATCGTCGATGCCTCACAACTTCGAATCTACTAGGGAGGTCACTCGGCCACCGTGCCTTTGACCCTAGGGCAACCTCATTTGTCGGATGGAAACCGTCAATCGAAGGCGATCTCGACCCTCTCCATCGCTACCTTCGCTCCCTGATCGGCACTCGTCTGCTTATGCGACGGCAGCAGTAGTGTGGCTGCAGTACCCGCCAACGCTACGAGCGCAGATATCCGAAGGGCTATTGCGTAACCATGGGTCAAGGCGGCGGCAGAAACCTCCACTCCGCTGTGGTGATGCAGGAGATAGGAGTTAGTGGCGCTAGTAGCCAGGGTTGCAAGTGCCGCCAAACCGATCGCCCCTCCCACCTGCCTAGAGGTGTTCAAAAGCCCAGAAGCCAACCCGGCGTCTTGTGCTTTGACTCCAGAGGTCGCAGCAAATGCCAACGGCGTAAAGCACAGGCCAGCGCCGAGCGTTATCAGTATTGAAGGTAACAAAATGTCACTCAAATAGGGAGAACTTATCCCGATCATCCCCATCGATCCAAGGCCAACCGCCGATATGACCGTACCTGCGACCAGCAGTTTCTTCGCTCCTATGCGCCCCAACATCCTCGAAGAGAACTGCGCTCCGACAATTATCGCAATCGT
>JAKAPB010000304.1 GCA_021823045.1 Actinomycetes bacterium
CGACGGCGTCTCGATCGCTAGAGAGATTGAACTAGAGGATCCATTTGAAAATATGGGTGCCCAGCTAGTCAAGGAAGTTGCTACTAAGACCAATGACGTAGCCGGAGACGGAACCACTACGGCTACCGTTCTCGCTCAGGCGATGATCCGTGAAGGATTAAGAAACGTAGCCGCTGGCGCCAATCCGATGTCTTTGAAAAAGGGTATCGAGAAGGCCGTGAAGGTTGCTATTGAGGGAATAGCCGAGCAGGCTAAGCCGGTCGAAGGTAGAAACGATTTTGCTCAAGTAGCGGCAATTTCCGCAGCCGACCCGGCAATTGGCGAGGTTCTCGCCGAGGCCATCGACAAGGTCGGCAAGGATGGAACGGTAACCGTCGAGGAGTCGAACACCTTCGGACTCGAACTTGAGTTTACAGAAGGAATGCAGTTTGATAAGGGATATCTCTCCCCTTACTTTGTTACCAATCCAGATCGGCAAGAAGCGATACTAGAAAACGCATATATCTTGCTTGTATCTTCAAAGATCTCTTCTGTGCATGAGATGCTTCCGGTCCTCGAGAAGGTAATGCAGAGTGGACGGCCACTGCTTATCGTCGCAGAAGACGTAGAAGGTGAAGCCCTTGCGACCCTGGTGGTCAACAAGATTAGAGGGACCTTCAACTCCGTAGCCGTCAAGGCGCCTGGATTTGGAGAGCGCAGAAAGTCGATGCTCCAAGACATGGCGGTACTCACCGGCGGTCAGGTTATCTCCGAAGAAGTTGGTCTCAAGCTAGACGCAGTGAGCCTTGATCTACTTGGTCAGGCGAGGCGCATCGAGGTTACCAAAGATGACACCAAAATCATCGATGGTGCCGGCACCAAAGAGGATGTTGCGGGCCGGGTAGCTCAGATCAGGCGTGAGATTGATGACACTGACTCAGACTGGGATCGCGAGAAGCTACAAGAAAGACTCGCAAAGCTGGCTGGTGGCGTAGCGATAGTCAAGGTCGGTGCTGCTACTGAGGTCGAACTGAAAGAGAAGAAGCACCGCATCGAGGACGCATTGTCGGCCACGAGGGCGGCTATCGAAGAAGGAATAGTAGCCGGTGGCGGCACGGCCCTCCTCAGGGTAAGGGGTAGGGTACTAGCACTCGCCGAAACGCTCGAGGGCGATGAAGCAACGGGCGCTCGTATGGTTGCCAAGTCACTGGAGGAGCCACTCAAGTGGATAGCCTACAACGCCGGACTCGAAGGGCCCGTTGTCGTCGAGGCTGTCTCGAGGGAGACGGGTGCGATGGGGCTAAACGCCAGGACCGGTGTCTATGAAGATCTGGTCAAGGCTGGTGTCATTGACCCGGCGAAGGTGACTCGTTCAGCCCTTCAGAATGCCGCTTCAATTTCGGCACTTCTGCTCACTACTGAGGCGACCGTCGCCGACAAGCCCGAAGCATCTGATGCCGGAGCTGCGGCAGCGATGGGTGGCATGGGTGGCATGGGTGGCATGGGCGGCATGATGTAGCTTGTCTCGGCCGCGAGGTCAAGGCAGCTGATGACCGCTTGCTATCTAGGGGACAGGGCATTGCCCTGTCCCCTTTTTGGTTAAATCAGCTGAGGCGGCCATCACGGCTGGCTCCACTTTTGTCTTTCGGGGCAGGTAGCATCGGAGCAGGGGGTAAGAGTGGTAAATACGTCGGCGGAGTATCGAAGCAGGTATCCACAGGTCGTGCCGGTACCCGCCTATGTTGGAGTGGCGGAGAAGTCACTGTGGCAGCTGAAGGCTCAAGAGGTAGCCGAGATCGATTTAGTGAGGGCAAGTCTGATCTTGCGAGATCGCCTTAGTCTGGATCACTTCGATACTCGTCCAAAGGCCAACGGTTCTTCACGGCAAGCCGCCGTCCTCATCCCGATTCTCGACTTGTGTGGAGGTGTAGGGATTGTCCTTACCAAGAGATCGACGAAACTTTCGAGACACGCCGGC
This sequence comes from Actinomycetes bacterium, assembly GCA_021823045.1. Next base: position 1,958 of record JAKAPB010000304.1, read on the forward strand.
GAGATCTCTTTTCCCGGTGGCGGAGTCGAAAAGGGAGAGACTTTTTACGAGGCTGCTATTAGGGAGGCCAAGGAAGAGGTGGGGCTAGATCCGTCCGAAGTAGAAGGAATTGGCCTACTCGGCTCCCTCCAAACGATACGCCATTCGGAAAGCTTTCTCGCCTACGTTGCGAAGATTCCCGAAAGCGCTCAACTCGGTGAGTCAGAGGAGGTCGAAAGGGTAATGAGGGTCAGCCTGAGGGACTTGGCAGACCCAGGCAGACATCACTCTGAGGTGTGGTCTTCACCGGAGTTCGGCAGTAGGACGATGCATTTTTTCGAATTAGATACGGATTTAGTTTGGGGGGCAACGGCGAGTCTCCTCTCTGACCTCATGGATGTATTGGCGGGTGGCGAAATTAAAGGGGGCATCGTTGGCAACTCTGAGTTTTGAGGGCGAGACGCAACAGGAATTGGAGGCCAAGGTTCGAAACTGGCTCTCCTCGGTTGAGCAGGCCCGCTCCAAGCCTGACCCTCAGGTGCTATTTGATTCGATAGGCAAGGTAATCGGAACTATCGCTAAAGCTGCGTCCGTGGCGGGAGAGAGTCTGACGGGCGGCGGGGGAGACCTTGGTGCTGCGGTAGAACTTGTCAAGATCGGGTTCGAATTTGGTGATAATGCTCAGAAGGTAATCAATGAAGGTATGGAACTAATTGGGCCGGTGATGGATTCGGAAGCCCTCAGGAAGAGGGTCGAACTTGCCAAGGACGGGCTGATCCAAGAACTTATTTCCACCATCGTGGAGAGCGGTGAGGCTGATAGAGGGCCGAAAGAGTCGTGATCTCTAAAGGTGGGCCCCTAGCAGGTATCCTAATGAGACCATCACGAGGCCCACGGCAAAGCTTCCCGCCATATTGAGAATGGCCAAGATTAACTGGCCCTCCCTCAGCAACCCAAAGCTTTCGAAGCTTAGGGTAGAGAAAGTTGTGTAGGCGCCTACGAGACCCGTACCAAAGATCAAATATCCACCATGAGTAAGAAGATGGGCCTTTAACATACCGAAGAGGAACCCTAGGACTAGCGCACCCGTGATGTTGACCGCAAAGGTTCCAAATGGGAAGTCGCCGCTAATCCTTGACATGACCCACCTGTCAAATAGGTACCTAACGACCGCACCAGCTGCCCCGATAATTGCTGCTAAGGCACTATCCAAGTTATTGCATCCTGCGATTCAGCACTTCGACTGGCTCTTTTGTCACGAAAAACAGTTCGATGTGGCTTTCCAGAGAGTCCAAGAAGGAATCGATCTTCTCTGCGGTATCGATTAGGACTATTACTATTGGAAGGTCGTCTGAGAGACTTAGTATTCTCTCTCGGTGAAGGTGGTGGTGAGATCCGATCCCTTCGATACCCCTGAAGACCGTCATGCCCAAAGACGCCTCTTTGGCTCTGGAGGCGAGATAATCCAGTGCAGACCTTTTGTGGATGCGCTGCGATTCGTCTAGGTATATGTACAGCTTGCACGCGGAGTGCCACTCTCGCATTTTCTAATCCCCTCCTAGTCCTTCACCGTAGCGCCGCTCGTCCCTAGCTCTTCGGTTGATTGCGCTGACGAATCTGGATAACACTACGCCAAAATATACCGCTAGCACCCCTCCAATAATGGTTAAAATTAGATACTCTAAACCGAGGCCATATTGAGCGTGGCGAAAAAGGTTGAAAGCTTCTAAAGTCGCCGTGGAGAATGTTGTAAAGCCTCCACAGACGCCGGTCCCAAATAAGGCTCGGAATCTAGCAGCGTCTTGGACATATGAGCTTTGGGCCAGAGTCACCACAATGCCAAGTATGAAAGCTCCAGCAAGATTTATGACAAAGGTCGCTGTTGGGAAGCCTTTGGAGGCCATCGCTGCTTCCAAATAGACCCTG
>JAKAPB010000305.1 GCA_021823045.1 Actinomycetes bacterium
CAGTGCAATTGCGTAGAGGTAGTTCCAATTCCTGTTGGCCTCGAATGGTGTGCCGATCTGGGTCCCTGGATAAACTGTTGATCTCGGGCGATTCCGATGGCCGAGCTGAAAGGATTCGACGGATTGGGGCAATCCTTTCCGGCTTGGGAAAGTGGAACATCTTGGTGCACCCGATCACTTCGCACCTCTTCCGGTGGGGGTAAAGACCATTCTGTAACCTAGAGTTCGGACCGTTTCAATGCTCATAATATTTGAAAACGGCAATAGCTTCTTTCGCAAGTACCCGATGTACTGATCGACGATATTGGAGGACCCATTGAAGGGAAACTCCCAAACTTCCTCGAGAATTCGGGCACGCGATATAGCGGCGTCACTTTTTTCGAATAGACACTTAAACAGGTCAAATTCGGTTGCGGTTAGGACAACGTCGGTGGAGGAGTAGCTTACTTTTCTATTCAGCACGTCTATCCTTACTCCGTTTTTTTCGATGTAGCGCGGCCAAGTCTGGGTACCGCGGCGGACCAGCGCCCGTAGTCGAGCGAGGAGTTCGGCAAAGCTGAACGGCTTGACCATGTAGTCATCTGCGCCGGAGTCGAGCCCTAAAATGCGGCTATCAACTTCGTATCTAGCCGTCAGCATCAGGATAGAGGTGGTCTTTCCCTGCTTTCGGATCTGACGGCAGACCTCGAATCCATCTATAAAGGGGAGCATTACATCGAGGACCATAAGGTTGTAGGAGTTGTCCAGCGCCATTTTAAGGCCAGCAGCGCCATCGGATGCGACGTCTACTTCGAATCCTGCTTCGCTGAGGCCACGGCTTAGCAGTTCTAACATCTTGCTTTCGTCCTCTACTACCAGAAGTTTCACTATTCCGCCTTTGTGGTTGCCAGATGGGAAGTTTCAGCAAATGGCGAGTCCAACACGACGTCTCTGAGATCAGATGTGACGGGGGAGGGGAATAATGGGAGCATACGGCTGTATTTATATCCCAGGGGAATCATACAGCCGCAGCATAATTTTAAGGCAAGCGGGTCATAGTGTCCAGAACGAAGGGACCCTTTGGTTTTAACTCTGAAGGTCCTTTCCTTATCTCCTATCGCTGTCATCGCTTCGAGGCTAATGATTCAGTGGAGAGTCGGGTCCTATTATGTGTGGCCTCATACATTGGACACACCCAATGTTCATGGGGTCATTTCTAGGCTTTGGCTCGTGAACAGAGAAGTTATAAGTCGCGCTAGTTTCCATATGCTCGGCAGAAATGCTTTTGCTCTAATAGGGCGGTTGCCACTAGATTCCAAGGTCAGTTTACTCGCTGAACTCAATTTCGCTAAGAGGATTTGATGGCCCAGGTTGATGATTCAGGCGGATATCCAGCTGGCTCCGGCGGGCCAGCCGAGGAGACAAAAGGTGGAATTGCGGATCCCCGCCATAGGTTGGTTCATTCCAGGCTTTCTCGAATCGGAAGGGGAGTAGCCGGCCACCGGGTCATATCCGCCCTAGTGGTAGTTGCTTTAATCGGCGGTTCCGTCTACACCTACTACAAAACAAGGCCCAAGTCTAGTGCCGCCTTGGTTGCCGAACCCGTAAGCCTGGCTACCATCAGGCAGGAGATCTCAATTACCGGGACGATCGAGCCTCAGACCGACTTAGGGCTACTGTTTGGGACGACTGGTATTGTTAGCAAGATCAACGTCATTTCGGGACAAAAAGTAAAAGCTGGCACGGTCTTAGCAACGCTTGATACCACGACGTTGAACGACCAGATCGCCCAGGCTGAGACCACCCTAAGTGCGGCTAGGGCAAATCTCGCCAGCGCCGAAGGGGCACTACCTCTCACCGAACAGTCCAACAGCGACGGCCTTTCCCAGACTCAGCTGACGGTGCAACAGGACAGTGCAAAGCTAGCTTCCGACCAGAGCACATTGACCTTAGACCAAGCGATAGCGAACAACTGGTGCCAGGCCGACGCCTCGTCGTCTGAGTGCGTTTCTGCACAGCAGACTTTCACCTCGGCACAAGCTACCGTTCAGACCGATCGACAGAATCTTGCATCGGATCAGGAGTCTGTGACCGCTACCCAGGCTAAAAATACCCAGTCGGTCGATTCAGCGAACGCAGCTATTGCTCAGGACCAGACTAGTTACAATAACGCGGTTGCTTCACTAGGCGCAGCTAACTCAGCGCTGACCGCGTGCACTTCAGGAAGTACAGGAAGTACAGGAAGCAGTGCAACTTCTTGTACCCAAGAATCACAAGCTGTCACTGCTGCCCAAGGCCAGGTGTCTTCGGCCTCCACTTCGCTTTCAAATGCTCAGACCGCCCTCACCGATACCGAAGCCCAAAACGCAGTTTCATTAGCGCAAGCCCAACTTGCAGTTACCGACGCTACCCAAAAACTAGCCACCGACCAGGCGACCCTGAACCTCGACCAAGCGATCGCATCTGGTGGTTGTAGCGCCGATCCATCCTCTTCTGAGTGCAACCAGGCACAGTCGGCGGTGACTTCTCAGACTCAAGTGGTAACCTCAGACCAGTACCAGCTTGCGACCGCACAGTCTCAGATACCGTCGACTCAGGCAAAGAACACCCAGTCCGTCCAACAGGCACAGTCCTCGATCTCGGCGGACGAAGCGCAAGTGGCCAATGATCAAGCGACCCTCGCTACCGACCAGGCCTCCTTGGCCCAGGCTGAAATAGTTGCGCCGATCTCCGGAGTTGTAGATCAGATTAATATCACCGTCGGTCTGAGCGGGTCGGTGAGTTCTTCAGCCGCTGCTAGTTCAACGGGACCAATCGGGGCGATAATACTGAGTTCCCCTGGCGGCTACGAGGTGCAGGGCTCGGTAAGTGACGCCCAGATTTCCCAAATCCAGCTCGGTGAACAGGCTACGATCGTTCCGGCCGGAGCAACAACTCCGGTATATGGTACTGTAACGCAAATCACCCCACAAGCGACGATAACTTCAGGTGTAGCCAGCTACCCGATAGTTGTTTCTATCACCGATGCCAACCCGAATCTCTATTCGGGGGTCAAGGTAACCAGTAAGCCACCTCAGCTATTCGCCGGTGCGTCGGCCCAAGTCGCATTGATCGTGAAGCAGGCCACTAACGTGCTGAGCGTTCCTACAAGCGCTGTTCATACCGTAGGTTCCCTCAACTACGTTCTGGTAAAGAGTGCCAACAAAGAGAAGAGGGTAAAAGTATCCGTTGGTGCTGCGGACGCTCAGTACACTCAGGTCCTTTCAGGATTGAAGTTGGGCGAGAGCGTTGTCTTGGCAAATCGAGCCCTCGCAATTCCATCTAGTCCTGGCGGGTTCGGTGGTGGCTTCGGAGGCAAGGGACTTGGTGGTGGCGGAGGCTTTGTCCGCCGGGCGATCGTGGGTGGATGACAGTGAGCCAAGATTTCCCGGTTGAACAGGGTAGAAATGGGCAAAGAACGGCGCCTGTGATAGAAATTTCTGAGCTGCGCAAAACCTACGGTACCGGTGAAGCGGCGGTCGAGGCTATTCGTGGGTTGGATCTAGTTGTTGAAGAAGGTGAGTTTCTATCGGTAATGGCCCCATCAGGATCCGGTAAGTCGACCTTGATGCATATCATCGGATGTCTCGACACCCCGACCTCGGGGAGGTATAGGCTCGCGGGGAGGGACGTTTCTAATCTCGATGAAACCGAGCTAGCGAGGATTCGTAATCGGTACATCGGTTTCGTATTTCAGCAGTTCCACCTGCTTCGGCATCTGAGTGCAGTAAGCAATGTCGAGCTCCCATTGGTCTATGCAGGCGTGAATCCGGGCGACAGGAGGGTTCGAGCGATGGAGGCACTTCGCCGGGTTGGCCTGGCGGATCGGATGCATCACCG
>JAKAPB010000006.1:0-16083 GCA_021823045.1 Actinomycetes bacterium
TGGAGTACGGAATAACTGGTGGGCGATGGTCGAGTGCCCTGGGGCGGCCTCAGCGCTCTTTGATCTCTTTGACGCCAGATTCAATCCGATGCTAAGCAAGGCGGAGAGGAGCGAGACGCTCGCCACCGTGCAGGGGGAACTTGATAGCGAGCTTTTAAAGATTGAATCACTGGACTTCGATCGCGCTGTAAGGCGAATCTCAGCTGCAATAATGGCTACTTTGCGGACGAACTATTTCCAGACGAACCATAGTGGAATTGCGATCAAACTGGACCCTCCTCTGGTAGGAGACCTGCCAAAACCGTTGCCTCAGTTTGAGACCTTTTTCGATTCCATAGACACCGAAGCGATCCACTTGCGAGCCGGTCGAATCGCTCGAGGTGGGATCAGGTTTTCTGATCGACCCGATGACTACCGGACCGAAATACTCGGGCTGATGAAGGCGCAGTCGGTCAAGAACTCCGTGATCGTGCCTATCGGGGCAAAAGGCGGATTCATAGTGAAGCACGCTCCCAGGGACCGCGTCGAACTCCTTGCCAGGGCGAAGGCTTCTTACAGCGAGTTCATGGAAGGGCTTTTGTCAATTACTGACAACTTGGTCGACGACAAAGTTGTCAAGCCGCAAGACTGTATCTGTTACGACGATGACGACTACTACTTGGTCGTCGCTGCCGACAAAGGTACGGCTACCTTCTCTGACATAGCAAATGAGATCTCCCTAAATAAGGGATTTTGGCTCGGTGATGCGTTTGCCTCTGGAGGCTCTCGAGGTTACGACCACAAAGCGATGGGTATTACAGCAAGAGGCGCGTGGAAGTCGGTCGAGCACCACTTCGAAAGGTTGGGGATTAATCCAAATATCGATCGGATTACCGTAGTTGGAGTTGGCGACATGTCGGGGGACGTTTTTGGTAACGGACTCTTGATGTCGTCCTCGGTTGCCTTGGTCGCCGCCTTTGACCATCGGCATATCTTTTTAGATCCAAATCCAGATCCAGCGGCTTCTTACCAAGAGAGAAAGAGACTTTTCTCCCTTGAAACCTCGAGTTGGGCGAGCTACGACCCCTCGGTGATCTCAAAAGGGGGAGGGGTGTTCAACCGAAATGTGAAGTCGATAGACCTATCCGTGGAGATGGCGGGGGTTCTCGGAATTTCTTCGGGCCCAATCGAGCCGAATAAGCTCATGTCCGCGATACTTTCTTCACCGGTTGACCTTCTGTGGAACGGTGGCGTGGGTACATTCGTGAAGTCGCATACGGAAGACGATGTCGACGTGTCCGACAAGGCCAACGACGCCATCCGGATAAATGCCAACCAGCTCAGAGTGAAAGTGGTTGGCGAGGGTGGAAACCTTGGCATGACGCAGAAGAGCCGCATCGAATATTCGATGTTGGGCGGAAGGTGCAATACCGACGCAATCGACAACTCGGCTGGAGTAGATACTTCAGATCACGAAGTTAACCTCAAGGTACTCCTAGCTCCCATGCTTAGATCCTCGGAGATTGACTTGGATGCCCGTGACGCACTCTTGTTCGATTCCGAAGCCGAGATTAAAGAATTCGTATTGAAGGATAACGTCGACCAGAACTGGGCGTTGTCAGTAGCAGAGCAGGACGCTAAGTTGAGGCCCGAACTCTATCAAAATGTCATAAGTTACCTGGAAGATCGTGCTGGTCTGGACCGGACGGTGGAGTTTCTGCCTTCGGACGAGGAGCTATTAGCCCGAAACCTCCAGGGCAGTTTTCTTACACGTCCAGAGTTGGCCGTACTGTTGGCCTACTCAAAGACTCACCTATACCATCATCTTTTGGATTCCGATCTAATCGAAACCACTTATGCCAACGAGCTCTTCGAGGCCTATTTCCCGACCGAGTTTCGAGATCGCTTTCACGATAGGTTGCTCGGGCACTCCCTGAAAAAAGAGATAACCGCAACGGCAATCTCGAACTTGGTGATCAACATCTCCGGGATTGCCGGTATCGTCGAGATCCTTCGTTCTTCGCCTTATGACCTAAGTACTGTAGCGACTGGCCTGGTATCGTCGCTTAGAGTACTAGACGCTGCGAGGCGAGTCGAAGAGATCTTTTCTGATGAAGCCATGGATCAGTCGGCGAAGGTTGAACTGTTGACATTGGTGTCCAGCGCAGCCGAGGGGCTAACTCGCTGGGTTGCGTCTCAACACTCCCTTCTCGAAGAGTCCAACCATATCCAGCAACTTGCTGATTTGGCCAATGGCCTCTCACAAGTCCTCGCCGCCGTGCTGGAAGGGACGTCCAGGGAGCATTACCGAGAGAACAAAGCTGAGCTGAAGTCAAAGGGTGCAAATGAAACTATGGCCAACTTCTTCGCTGCGATTCCCTATATGAGCGCAGTGGTCCCCCTCGACATGTTGATCGAAAAGGCTCCTGGACTGTCTCTGAAGTCTATGATTTGGACCTTCTTCAGGGTTGGCGAGATCGTAGGGACCCCAGAGCTGTTTCGTATCTTGAGCCGAGTGCAGCCAAAAGATCGATGGGAGCAGGCCCTTAGGGCCTCGGTAATTTCTGATCTTTACTTGGCCCAAGTTTCTAAGACCGAGCAGGTACTCGATTTGGCTCCGATAGCGGTTGGGGATAGCGAAGAGATGAAGCTGGTGGCCAAGGAGATTGCGACTCGGCTCGAAGTGTCGACGAACAAGATTGGCTACCTAATCGAACTGCTCAGAAATGATCCCGACGTCGGGATCGTCGCAGTATCTACCGTGGCTAGGGAGATTTCAGTCGCCGACTGAGTTAGCTTCGAATTTGAGCAGTGAGGCTTTGAGGGCGGTTCCGAAGGCGTAACCGCCCAAGGAGCCGTCGCTCGAGACCACTCGATGGCATGGGACAAAGAGCGGAATTGGATTTGTGGAACACGCACTCGCCGCAGCCCGGTAGGCTTTCGGATTGCCAGCAAGAGCCGCAAGTCCTTTGTAGGTTACAGTCTGCCCGAAGGGTACCTTTCTGAGTTCTGCCCTGCAGAGCGAATAGAACCCACTCTCGGCAAGGTCTAGATCAACTTGGTCCAAGGCGGCTGCGGAGCCGTCGAAGTAACCAGCGAGAGCGTTTTCGACGACCTCGCTTGGGACTTCGTTCCCGCTTGGCTGAAAATGATGCGGGATAGAAAGTTCTTCAAGTTCTTCGCCGAAGCCAAGGGCCGCTAGGCCCTTCCCAGAGTGTGCATAAAGGATTGTCCCAAAAGGTGATGCGAATCTACCATAATCGACCAAAAGGTCCCGCCTTGTACTCTGCATCCAAACACCTTCTTGTTCGAAAGCCGTAAGGACTACCTTAGCGGGCCCCCTTTTCAAAATAGCGGGGCATCCTTGAGACCAATCAGTCGATGTTCGTTTTTCCCCTCGGCGCTCGATGGCTGGGACTGAGGCCCAACGGGACGCCATGAAAGGCTAGTCCGAACTGGCCCCAGAAGCCCTCCCTTTTAGGTTTTACCTGGACTTGTTCTAAAAACCCGGTCTTCTTGGGGCAGGTAAGAAATGAACGCACCTGCGTAAGGACACCTCTGGAGTGGAAACTTCGGCTATGGCGAATTGGCAAGGTTGGCATTGCGAACTTGGCCAGTCGTCAAATGGTCAAACCATTTGTTCGCTAGGTTCCTGGTGCAGTCTCAAACTTTGTTGTAAAGCTCTCCCTCAGCTTTCATAAGGGCTTCACGACTAACATCTAGGTGAACATAAAGGGAACGGACTGTGAACAGAAATATCTATTTGAGCGTTAACCGATTTGCGAAAGACACAGCTTTTGCGCACGGATTTATGGCCTTTTTTGCGCTCTATGGCGGAGTAGTCCTGCTGGGCCTGATACTTATATTTGCGTGGTGGAAGGCCAGGTCCGAATTTACTTCAGACCCCAAGCGGATGGCGAGGGCCATCTGGGGAGGGCTGGGAACGATTTTAGCTGTGATTATTGCGCAGCCGATAAATCACTTGGTGGCCGAGCCTAGGCCCTACTACACGCTTAGATCGGTCGAGGTCCTTGTTCCTCGGGCAAATGACTTCAGTTTTCCCTCGGATCACGCTACGGTTGCCGGGGCGGTTATTGTCGCTTTATGGATGGTGCCAAAGGAGACGAAATTAGCCTGGGCGGCCACGATCATCGGGCTGTTTTTAATGTTCGCCAGGGTATATGTCGGAGCCCACTACCCGTTGGATGTGGTTGGAGGGTTTGTTTTGGGAGGCGCCACCGTGGTGATCTTCGGTACCATCTTTGTTCCAGGACTCGTTAAACTAGATGGTCTGCTTGACCAGGTCAGAATATTTCGCCCGCTTTTTCAGGCTGGGTCTGCGAGGAGCAATGCCTCACGCAGGTTAGAAAACTCATGATTAGCATCCATAGTGAACAGATGTTCGCTATTATGGTCTGAGTGGGCTAGCCACCCTTTGGGTGTCACAGCCGGTAGCTACTATCAGGGGAGAGAAGTTGACCTTTTCGAAAGGTCCTTGTTGCTGGTTCCTCGTTAGAAGGTCGTCGTGAAAAGGTTGGGTGCGCAAGTGGGAATTGACCGGGAAAAGGCTCTCGAGCTAGCGATAGGTCAGATAGAGAAGTCCTTTGGCAAGGGATCGATCATGAAGATGGGCGAGAGTCCGTCTATGGGAATCGAATCTATTCCTTCTGGGGCTATGGCCTTAGATCTTGCCTTGGGCGTCGGGGGATTCCCAAAGGGAAGGGTCGTAGAGATCTTTGGACCAGAGTCATCTGGTAAATCAACCCTGGCACTGCACGTAGTAGCCGAGGCTCAAAGAAATGGGGGAATCTGCGGTTACATCGACGCAGAGCACGCCTTAGACCCCGTCTACGCTAAGGCGATCGGGGTCGATATCGACGAACTCCTCATCTCCCAACCAGATACAGCAGAGCAGGCGCTAGAGATAGCCGACATGCTGATCCGCTCGGGTTCAATAGACGTCATAGTAATCGACTCGGTAGCGGCATTGACCCCGAAAGCAGAGATAGAGGGGGAGATGGGGGATACCCACGTTGGCCTCCAGGCGAGGTTGATGTCCCAAGCCCTAAGAAAGATCACCGGGAATCTGAATAAGACAAACACGATAGCCGTCTTCATCAACCAGCTCAGGGAGAAGATCGGAGTCATCTACGGTTCCCCCGAGGTGACCCCGGGAGGAAAGGCACTGAAGTTCTACGCCTCGGTCAGACTAGACATCAGAAGGATCGAGTCGATCAAAGACGGGGCCGAGATAGTCGGCAACAGGACCAGGGTCAAGGTGGTCAAGAACAAGTGCGCCCCACCCTTCAGACAGGCCGAGTTCGACATCATGTACGGCAAGGGGATATCGCGTGAAGGGTCCTTGTTGGACGTAAGCACCGACCTCGGACTGGTCAAGAAGTCCGGCTCTTGGTATACCTACGAAGGCGAACAACTCGGCCAGGGACGGGAGAATGCTAAGAACTTCTTCGCAAATAACCCAGTAATTATGGCTGAACTGACCGAGAAGGTCATGGCAAAGGTCTCAAATACCGGGGTATCTCCGACGACGATCGCCGGGAGCGTCCTTGAGGTGTTTGAGTAGCTCTATGGGATGCTGGTTTACTTAGGAACCTAGAGACGTACTCATTTGGTATTTGGATAAGGCTTAAAATGCCAAGGTTCACCTGAACTGGCTTCTAGGCTAGACCTTTGTGAGCGGGAAGTTTTACATTCGTACTTTTGGTTGCCAGATGAATGAGCACGATTCCGAGAGGATTGCTGGATCTTTGGTTCAGGAGGGCCTATCTAGGGCTTCAGGTATCGACGACGCTGACGTAGTGGTGCTAAACACCTGTTGTGTCAGGGAGAACGCAGATAACAAACTCTACGGCAATCTAGGACATCTTAAAGCTGTAAAGGAATCAAGGCCGGGACTAAAGATTGTCGTGGCTGGTTGTCTCGCCCAGAAGGACAAGGAGCTAGTCGCCAAGAAGGCGCCTTATGTCGACATGGTAGTTGGGACTTTCAATTCTACGAGAGTAGGAAGACTGCTCACGGATATCCGTTCTGGTTCGACCCTCGTTGAGATCTGGGACGGCCCGAAGCCGGAGGAGATCCTAGGTAACGTCTTAGTTGCGGAGAGGGATTCGGCCTATTCGGCCTGGGTCAATATTCAGATGGGGTGCAACAATAACTGTGCCTTCTGCATCGTGCCAGCGGTCAGGGGTGCAGAATCATCGAGACCATTCAGTGAGATAGTGAATGAGGTTACCCTTCTCGCCCGTTCAGGTGTTACGGAAGTGACACTGCTAGGTCAGAATGTGAACTCCTACGGACGTGACCTAACTCTCGGAGTTCGCCAAGGGAGGATTGAGGGTGATGTTGGATATTTCACAGGAGAAAGTTGGGCTGAAAGCCCAAAGAGGCGCCCAGCCCCACTTTTCGCTGATCTCCTCCGGGCCATAGGGTCCATCTCTGGGATTAAAAGAGTCCGTTTTACTTCGCCCCATCCTAAGGACATACGGCCTGAAACGATAGCGGCGATGGCGGAGGTGCCTTCGGTTTGTGAACATCTGCACTTCCCCTTACAAAGTGGCAGCGATGCTGTATTGGCTAGGATGCATCGAGGTTACGATTCGAATCGGTACCTCACTCAACTCCGTAACGCGCGGGAGTCCATCCCTGATCTAGCGGTGACTACCGACATTATCGTTGGTTTTCCGGGCGAGACAGAGGCCGATTTTGAGGCTACGCTCAAGGTTGCATCGGCCGCCGAATATGATGGTGCGTTCACCTTTATTTTCTCGCCCCGACCTGGAACTGAAGCGGAGGCGATGGTCGATTTGGCAGTGGCCCCCGAGGTGATTGCGCAACGCTTCGAGAAGCTCAAGGTAGTGATAGACCGCTCGGGGTACGCAAAGAATTTGGCTCGCGTCGGTCGAGTCGAAGAGGTCATGGTTGAAGGGCCATCCAAGCGCTCGAATGACATCTGGAGCGGGAGAACGAGACAGAATAGGCTCGTGCATTTTCCGGCTCCACGCGGTGCCGACGAACCGAGGTCTCAGGGGGCCTTTTTTGTGCCGGGATCCTACCTAGATGTGCGTATCGACTATGGCGCACCGCACTTCGTTAGGGGTGAAGTAGTTTCGGTAAATTATCTGCCAAAGGCCGATCGGCCAAGGATATTGGTAGCTTCTTCGTAGTACTTATAGTCTATTACCGTTATCCGGTGATCAGTGGGTAGTGACTGGTCAGGCCCGACCATAGACCGTGATTTGTTATGACGGGCCCAATCAGCGGAAAATGTGCCGGAAAGGCCGGAGTTGGTTCTATTTGTAGATTCTGTTACTTTGGTCGGACCAACGGCTTCGGGCAAGACTACCGCGGCACTGAAGATCGCCAAGATGAACGAGAGCGTCGATATTGTCTCCGTAGATTCGATGACCGTATATAGGGAGATGAATGTTGGCACGGCAAAGCCCACGGCTCTCGAGACAGCGGGAGTTAACTACAACCTACTCGATGTAGCGTCAGTGACGGAGGAATTTTCCCTTTGGGACTTTTTGAATCTGTGCAAGGAACTGGAATCGAGTCTTCGTGAGCGGGAGAGGCGCATACTGTTGGTCGGTGGAACGGCCTTATATCTGAAGGCGGTTTTGGACGACTTCGCTCCGCCAAAGCGGTCAGTGGGCATGAGGAGTTGGCTAGAGCAAAGATTGATCGATGATACAGATGCTTCCCGTCTCCATCGCCTCCTGACCCAGGTCGACCCGGCTTGTGCCCAGAAGATCGAAGTGAATAATGTGAGGCGAATCATCCGGGCTTTGGAAGTAGCCCTCGCAACTGGTAGCCGTTTTTCATCTTATGGTCTTGGTATGGATCAGATCTCCCATACGGATAGGCAAATTGTTGGGATTAAGCCACCACGAGACGTTTTGAGGAGACGTATCTCCGAGCGAGTATTGGACCAAATGAACCATGGCTGGCTGGAGGAAGCTGAAGGTCTTTATAGAAACCGGGAGTTAATGTCTAAAACTGCACTTCAGGCCTTGGGCTACAGGGAGTTGTTTGAACATATCGCTGGAGCGATATCTCTAGAAGAGGCCACGGAGAGGATCATCCACCGGACCTGGAGGTTCGCTAAGCGACAGCTTGCCTGGTTCGACCGAGACCCAAGGATAAAGTGGTCTGAAAGTGGCGATGAAGCGGTTGAGTTGATCACCGAGATTTTGATTGGCGGTGCCGATTGAGGTCAACCACGAGAAGTAATAATTAGCTAGGATCTTAATATGGCGATTAACTGGTCGAATCAATATCTAAAGGGGTCGTTGCTTGAACTTTTCAAAGAGACATGCCCTGGGCAATGACTTTCTTATTCAGCTCGTGGCGCCCTCTGACCAGGGGTATTCTCCAAAGGTAGCTGGGCAGCTTTGTGATCGCAGGCGTGGCATTGGGGCAGATGGACTGATAGTGGGTACGGTAGATCCGCATTCCCCTGACACTGCAAGTATGGTCTTATATAACTCCGATGGTTCAAGAGCGGAGATGTCCGGCAACGGTATTAGGTGCTTAGCGCATGCTGTATTTGACAGCTACTTTCGTCCTCTTGGGGCATCAGAGCAAATCTTTTCTATATCAACTGACGCAGGACCCAAAAAGGTTTACCTGCGCACTGGTGGGGATTTGACAGAGATATACGCATCGGTGGATATGGGTCCCATTGGGAGTGTTGTCCAGGATCAAAAGGGGATATGGGTCGACATGGGAAACCCGCACTTAGTGGTTTTCTGTGAAGAGGCCGACCATCCGGTTCCTCACGAGGTGGCCATGTTGGGTAAGGAAATGCAGAATGTTCGACCTGGCGGTATAAATATCGAATGGATATCTGCCAGCGATGCAGTGGGCGCTACCTTCAGGATGTCGGTATATGAAAGGGGAGTAGGACCAACCCTTGCCTGCGGGACGGGGAGTTGTGCCTCTTTCCTGGCCGCGCGCCACCTCGGATTGGTCCAAGACAAGGCGACGATCGTCAATCCCGGTGGTCCATTAGATCTCGAAGTCTCTAAAGGTCGGTTGATTTTGGGAGGTCCATCGAGGTTGATCTGTGATTTTTCGTCAGCTTATCCTTTTGGCTTGGTGTCGGTTGGTGAGCAAGCTTGACCTTAATCGACAGGTCATTTCGTGAAAAGATTCTGCTGGTTGGCGTGGCAGTCGATGCGAGGCCTATTGAGTCGGTCGAGGAGGAGCTTGACGAGCTAGCCCTCCTGGTTGATACGGCAGGCGCTGAAGTTGTCGGTCGAGTCACACAGAGAAGGGACCGACCGGATCCAGCCACCTTTATAGGATCCGGTAAGGCCGACGAAGTTGCGAAACTAGCCGAACTTCTCGACGTCGACACGGTCGTGTTTGACGAAGAGCTTTCGCCAGCGCAGCAGCGAAATTTGGAGAAGATCTTTGGGCGCACCGCTATTGATCGGACAGCTGTCATTTTGGATATATTTGCCCAAAATGCTAGGAGCGCAGAGGGCAAGGCCCAGGTGGAACTTGCGCTGCTGAACTATCGGCTGCCGAGGCTTAGGGGAAAGGGCCAAAGCCTTTCTCAGCAGGTTGGGAGGATCGGTACAAGGGGACCAGGCGAAACCAAACTGGAAGAGGATCGGCGGAGGTTGCAAGATCGAATTTCTCATCTGCGCCGAGAACTCCAAGAACTAGCGAAGAACCAGAAGATTCAGCGGAAGTCGAGGCAGAGGTCCAGGATAGCATCGGTATCTATTGTTGGTTATACCAACGCTGGAAAGTCGACCCTACTTAACTCTTTGACCAGTGCAAATGTGCTTGTCGAGGACAGGTTATTCGCCACCTTGGATCCTAGGACTAAAAGGCTAGAGCTTCCTGGAGGAGAGGCACTATTGCTCTCTGACACGGTCGGATTTATAAGGAAGCTCCCTCATCAGCTTGTTGTTTCGTTCAAGTCGACACTAGAGGTAGTCAGCGAGTCGGACCTTCTGATCCACGTTGTCGACGCTTCTTCGGAAAGTCGAGATGAGCAGGTCGCCGCTGTGCGTGAAGTCCTGAGCGAGATTGGCGCTGCTGGAGTTCCTGAGATAATGGTGTACAACAAAATTGACCTTTTAGACCCGGAACATAGGGCGGAGGGCTTTGGTGAGCATTCTGTATCGATTTCGGCGGTAGAGGGCATTGGGCTTCCTCGATTAGTCGAAGAGATCTCTTTCGCTCTCAGGAGGAGGGCCAAGGTTTTTGAACTTGTCATCCCTTACGACCGTGGTGATTTAATTGCTGCGCTGCACAGGGAGGGCGAGGTAGTCTCGATAAGGGAGACCAAAGAGGGGGTCAAGCTGCTCGTCAGGTTGGACAAGAGTTCTCGTGGTGCAGTTCTTGAGTTGCTCGGCGATGAGATCGAAATGAGATCTACTGAATAGGCAGCACAGATCCAGTTCTAGTTGGTGGGTTTGCTTCGAACGGTAGTATGAGATGCAATGAATCCACTGAAAAGTCCGGCTAACTCAGCCCTCATTCTACCTCCTTATCCATACGATCGGCTAGAAGATGTCAAGCATGTCGCCGAGGAGAAGTTCGGCGAATATGTTGATCTATCGGTCGGAACCCCGGTAGATCCTCCGCCAAGTTTTGTCCCTCACCTCCTAGCCACTTCTGGGGCCGAGCGTGGGTACCCGTCTTCCATAGGATCCCTTTCATTCAGAAAGAGCGCCGCCGGATGGATGAACGAAAGATTCGACATTCAGGTTGACCCAACCCATATCGCTGCGACGGTCGGAACTAAGGAGTTCGTAGCTTCACTGCCGGGGTATCTGCACCTTCTGAACCCACATCGAGACGTAGTGCTATATCCAGAGGTCTCCTATCCCACATACAAGATGGGAGCGGTGCTATCCGGGCTTAGGCATTGCCCAGTTCCGGTAGCCAAGAGTGGAGAACTCCTTCTTGATCAGCTTCCAGATTGGGCAGCAGAGGGCGCCCTGTTGCTCTGGATCAATTACCCATCGAATCCGACAGGATCTACGGCTGGAATTGAACCAGCGGTCAAATGGGCAAAAGAGCACGATGCGCTTTTAGTTTCGGATGAGTGCTACGTGGAGTTCGTCTGGTCTGGTAGTGCTAATTCGGTACTGCAGTACGCCTCGGAAGGTGTTTTGGCCCTTCATTCCCTCTCTAAGAGATCTAATTTAGCGGGACTCAGGGTCGGATTTTATGCTGGCGATCCAGATATCGTGCACTTCATCTCGGAAGTCCGAAAGCACGCTGGATTGATGGTTCCCGGCCCAGTGCAGCTCGTTGCGGCCGAAGCGCTGTCGGAGTACTCGCACGTTGAGGAGCAAAGAAGGAGATATTTCGAGAGGTTAGAGATCTTGCAGAGAGCGTTTTCGGAAGCTGGATTTAAACTCCAACTTCCCCAGGGAGGTTTTTATCTCTGGTTTGAGGGAGTCGAACTGGGATTTAAAGATGGTTTCGCTCTGGCTCGATATCTAGCTGAGACGGCCGGGGCCGTAGTGTCTCCTGGAGAATTTTATGGTGATGCATCTTCTCAATATGTAAGGGTGGCGGTAGTCGCCCCTACCGACCTGGTGTCACTGGTGGCGTCAAGGCTAAGCGATCAAGGCCACTAGCTTCTTTCTATGGTAACAAACGGAATGACGAGTGGGCATTGTCTGAATTAAAGGAAGCGATCGAAGGACTTTGGCAACGGCGGGAGAGCTTGGGCGTCCAGGATGTTGACGCTAGCGAGATCATTTTTGAAGTACTTACTGGCTTGGATCAAGGGAATCTTAGAGTGGCCGAAGTCGATACTGGCGGTCAGGTCGTAGTTCAAGAATGGCTCAAGATGGCCATTATGCTGGCCTTTCGGGTCAGGGAGATGACCAAATATGAGGTTGGACCGTTTGAGTTTGTCGACCGTATGCAATTGAAAAGAGATTTTGCCTCGAAGGGTGTGCGCGTGGTTCCGGGAGCGTCGGCTCGCTTCGGCGCATTTCTGGCACGTGGGGTAACTTTGATGCCGAGCTACGTAAATATCGGTGCATATGTCGGTGAGTCCACGATGGTCGATACCTGGGCCACGGTGGGTTCTTGCGCTCAGATAGGAGCGAGGGTACATCTGTCGGGTGGCGTCGGCATAGGGGGAGTGCTTGAACCACCACAGGCTGCCCCAGTAGTAATCGAGGATGACGCATTTATTGGGTCAAGGGCCATGGTGACCGAAGGTGCTCGGGTCGGCAAGGGCGCGGTAGTCGGTGCCGGAGTGATTCTGAACCCTTCAATTCCGGTTATAGATACCGAAACGGGGAAAGAGTTTTCCAGGGGATACGTTCCTGATTACAGCGTTGCAGTCAGTGGAGTTCGTACCAAGCGCTTCAAAGGTGGAGAGTTTGGTCTGCCCTGCGTCCTGTTGATCAAACGGCTTAGCCCCGGTGAACGACACTCGAAGACCATTCTGAATGAGCTCCTGCGAGAGCACGGACTGGCACTGTAGTCGATGAAAGACTTGGAACAACTCTGCTTCGAACTGGTCAACATCCCCTCTGTATCGCGCGGGGAAAAGGAGATTGCTGACTATGTCGAGTCTCTTTTAGTACGGGCCGACCACCTTGAAGTAGTGCGGATTGTGAACAACGTGGTAGCGACCAGAAAGTGCAATGGACCAATTCGTTACATCATCGCCGGGCATTTAGATACCGTTCCACCTTCGTCTGGGCACTCGGTCATGAGAACGGACGACCGGATATATGGTGTGGGAGCGACGGACATGAAGGCGGGCTTAGCGGTGATGATCGCTCTAGCCTTAGACTCCTCGAACACCTCTCCGTCTCGTTATCTCTTTTATGCCGCAGAGGAGATAGAAAGGTCAGAGAGCGGAATATTGCAAATCGAGAAAGAATGGCCTAGTGCGCTGGCGGCAGAGGCGGCGATCCTCATGGAACCGACGAGCGCGGCTCTTGAAGCTGGTTGTCAAGGGACGCTTAGGGCTAGATTAAGGGTCGCCGGAAAGCGTTCACACTCCGCTCGGCCCCACAAGGGGATCAATGCGATCCACCGAAGCGCGCTATTTCTGGAACGGGTAGCGAATTCGAAGCAGCGATCGGTAGAGATTGATGGCTGTATCTTCCGAGAGGCGCTATCGGCGGTGAAAATATCAGGTGGTATCGCTAACAACGTCGTACCTGACCTCGTCGAGATTACTATCAATCACCGCTTTGCTCCCGATCGGAAAACGAAGGAGGCCTTTGAATATGTATCATCGCTGTTCGAAGGACTTCTTGATGTGGAGATTGGCGATAGCTTTGAGCTACTAGATTCTGCTGACGGGGCCCTTCCGAACTTACACAATGAGCTACTAGATAGGCTATCAAGGCGCGTAACAATCAAGCGGGCGAAGCTTGGTTGGACAGATGTCGCCACCTTCTTTGAAAGGGGAATTGCTGCCACAAATTACGGCCCAGGCGATCCTGAGCTAGCTCACAGTTCGGGAGAGTGGGTAGGGGTAGCTGAGATCCGCCAAGCCTTTGAGACATTGTCGGAACTGCTCGGACATTGAAAAAAATCACAGCGCAATCCCTGCCTGCAAGGGCGTGGAGAAGTCAGTGTCGATCTTAGCCGTGCTAAGAGAGCACCTTGTTGCGGTTCGAACCTATCGCCTTTCTTGACACTGCACCTTAGAGTCGCGCGTGACTACACATCAGCCGTCCAGTCCGACGCATAGAACGAGGATGGGGTGTGTTTTTGAGAGTGTTGAGTAGCTCAAGAAAGTTAACCTACTCGGAGACGATAACCAGATGAGATCCGCCGCCAATGAACTCGTCATTGTGATCTAGGCCTAGGGCGCCATGCTGACCGGAGATGGTATGGCTCGAGCCTTCGACGAGAGGTGGTCAGATATCCTCTGCCTGACTGCTGGCAAATTCAATAAGCGCGGGGAGTTCACTTCGAGGTAAAGGCTCGGCTGCTAAAGGCTGCGAGAGGTCGCAATTATTGTCACTATTGCTTAAAACGCTACAAATGGTGCGTTAATTAATAACCTATCTAGCTGCATGAATGCTGGTTACTAGGGCTAAATATCCCGATAACAAAGTAACAATTACAGCATTGTCATATCGCCGCCGAATAACTAGGGTTCCGAGTCGCACTTCGGCCGGCTCGAACTTCTGGGGAGGGAACAATGAAAGCCGCGTCCGGTAAAGCTGGTCACAGCAGACGAGGTTTTGGTATTAAGTGGATTCCGCTGGCGGTCGTCTTGATTTGCGCCGGAGTACTTTCAGCTTCTGCTGAAACATCCTTGGGCGGGTTCAATGCGGCAATAATTAACTCAGCTAACACGCTCGGATCTGGGACTATTTTGCTTGAGGAGGACACTCCTACAGTTACTTGCATGTCGACTGGAAATCCGATCACTAATAACGCTGGCACCTGCTCTGGAGCTGGCACTGATACCTTCGGCGGTAGTTTGAATGATATCCCCGGGGGTGCGCCGATTTCTACTTCGATAAAGGTACGCAACGACGGTACGATCGCTGCTGGTAGCTTTGTTCTTACGCCGGGAGCTTGTAGCGCAGCACAAAACTCGGCGACCTTTCCTTATTATGGATCGGATAGTTCGGGGTTTTGTTCCAAAGTGGACATTACCATAGAGAATGACACGGTAAGCGGATCACCGACTTGTGTTTTACCCGCTCAAACCGGAGCTTGCCCGGCTCTGTCCTCAACCGATAATCTTGGTAATTTCAATTCGGCCGTCGTCTTGTCGCAACTTGCGGCTGGAGCGAGTCAAATCTATGATTTCAAGCTTGCCTTGGACTCGTCGGCCAACAACAGCGATCAGGGGCTGGTTGCAACTATGCCACTTACTTGGACGATTGCTCCGTAATAGATGCCAGCGAGCCATCGGAGGAGTAGGCATCATTTTGTTGTGCTCGGCTTCTTTTTTGCTGCAGCGGTTATAGTTGCACCGGTTGGTATTCTCCTTCCAAATGCGTTTGGCGGTTTTGCTGCCGCAGCAGCTGGCCAAGGTACTTTTGGAACCGGGAGCTTGGTCGTATCTTCTTCGACGCCAATGGGTGTTTGCGCGTCTTCGGTCGGGCAGACGGATATCAATTCAGCGCAGTGTACGGCCCCTCTTATCAATGTTGATCCGCTTCCCTCTACCGGAGTGGTAAGTAGCGCGACGACACTTTCAAATGATGGAAGCGTCCCGAGTGGTTATGTATCGATTTCCTCTGGAAACTGCGGGCTACTCGCCCTTTCAGATCAAGCTGGTAACAACACTGGACTTGCTGGTGGTGATGTGAGTACGGTCAAAGTTGATCCTTTTGGAGGTAGTTCCTTTTCGACTGCCTTTGATGGATCTTCGGGGAATGTACAAACCGTTTCAGAGATCACCAATCCGGAGAATTTCGCAGTAGCTGGCTGGTTTGAAACTAGCGGCTCGGGTACTATTTTAGGGTTTTCTCAAGCCCAAGGTGTGATGGGGCAGTACGCCAACGATAGATCGCTATGGATCGATCCTTCTGGACACCTAGTCTTTGGCATCTACCCTGAAAAGGTCGTCGAACTTACGTCGCCTAGCAGCTACGACAACGGTGCTTGGCATTTGGTGATTGCCTCGGTCGGCTCTTCGGGCACGAGCCTCTGGGTCGATGGAAAGACTGTAGCTAGCAACTCATCCGTTACGACAGCGCAGAACTATAGCGGATACTGGCATATCGGCTGGGGAGCGGAAGACTCGACTAGTTGGCCAGATTCACCGAGTGATCCATATTTCTCGGGAGATCTGGCGGGAGTTGCCGTTCTCCCGTCGTCACTCACCCAACGGGAGAAGTTGGAGTTGTACTATTCTTCGTCATCGGTAAATTATCGAACGAGGATTTTGGCGGATGGAGCCCAATCTCTTTGGCCACTCAATGACCTTGGAATATCGAACTACGGCGGCAATGTCGTAGTTGGCAATAGCATCAGTAATGTCGTCGATCTAGCGAACACTGCCGCTGGCATGGGTTCGATTTCCTATGAACAACCAGGGCCGATTTCGGGGAGTAACTCGATACTCACCGATGGAGCATCTGGAAACTTAACCACTGCGGGATTAATCTAAAA
>JAKAPB010000006.1:16093-18016 GCA_021823045.1 Actinomycetes bacterium
ATCTCAAATCCTGAGAATTTCTCGCTGTTTGGCTGGTTCAAGACCACCCAGACTGGCACCATTATAGGTTTCTCTAACTCACCGACGATAATAGGGCAGTATTCCAACGATAGATCGCTGTGGATTGATCCTTCTGGACACCTAGTCTTTGGAATCTACCCGGGCAAAGTCGTTGAACTGACCTCTCCTGGCAGCTACAACAATGGCGCGTGGCATTTCGTGGTCGCTTCGGTCGGCCCTTTGGGTATGAGCATCTGGGTCGACGGAATGATTGTAGCTAGCAACACATCTGTTACGACAGCGCAGAACTATAGCGGATACTGGCATATCGGCTGGGGAGCGGAATTGACGACCTACTGGCCTGATCCGCCAGTTAGGGCCTACTTTGCAGGTAATCTCTCTGACGTTGGTGTAGCTTCAGGGGTGCTCTCAAGTCGCGACGCCTTCGCACTAGAGAACTCGGGCACTCAGAGCGGATTTATCACTTTGGCTACGGCTGATGGAGCAAGCCAGCTCTGGCCTCTGAATGATCCCTATCTCAACGCGCTTTGCTCGCTCGTCGGCGTGACCATCGAGGCTACCTCCTCGAATGGGTTTGTTAGCTGCGTGTATCCGACCAGTCAGTCAGCCTGTCCGCAACTATCGTCGGCCTTTACATTGTTCTCGATTGGCTCTAGATCGTTGGTGCTGCCGGAATTGTCTCCGGCTTCGAGCGAGTCACTTAGCCTCGCTATTGGCGAGACGGAGAGTATCCCGATGGCGGCAATCGGGTTTCATCTAAATATACCGACAACTATCACCCAAAGTGATGGCGGTTTTAACGCATCGGTCACTTATCAAACTCAGGAGATCGTGCTGTGAGACGGGTGTCTTCGCTTCTCTTACGTACTGTGATGACTTTGTCCTTGGTTGTAGTGCTGCTGCTCGTTGTTTTAGGTCTAGACATTTTGCACCGTGGCGGGCGATTCTTTGTCGTGTCTACCCCATCAATGGGCAGGGCTCTGCCGGTGGGTTCTTTGGCTATAACGCTGCCCGACTCGAAGATAGTCAACGGTGAGGTGATTGCCTTTAGACCGCCAACTCAACCTGGTACCGTGTTCACTCATCGAGTTGTTTCGGGCAACCCCGTAGAAGGTTGGAAAACCAGGGGAGATCTCAACTCGTCCAATGACCCGTGGTTGATTCGTCCCCGTGATGTCATCGGAGTTGTCAAGCTAGACTTGGTCGACTTTGGCTGGCTAATACGTTCCATACCATTCCTCGCCATAGGGGCCCTGCTCGCTGGCTGTCTGTATTTGATTTTGAATCGGCATCATCGTCATCTGTCTGTCGTTATCGGAATAACAGGGGCTGTTGCACTATATATGTACCTCTTCCATCCATTGGTCGACGCGACGGTCATGACGTATGTGGACAAAGGAGGTGTTACACGTGCGGCAGTGGTTAACTGGGGAATCTTGGCCGCGAAGTTTTCGGTGAATGGCGGAATTTCTAGGATAATCCGACCTGGGACGGTTGGTGTAGTGGCTGGCGGAATGCGAAGCCACGGAAGGACGTATATATTTGCCCGAGCATACCTTTCAACATGGCAGTGGGTCATTCTGATCGTGCTCTGTATCTGGCCAATAGGATTTCTGATGACTCCAGAGCCGCCCCGAGCAAAGCACACCTATTCGTGCGTGCGGCTGAAAAGCGCTTTTTCAACGAACGATGGACCAAGCTAGTTGGATACGTATTTGCCAGCAAGAGACCTTAGGAATTGTGAGCCGGCACGAAAGGCTCTAAGCGAAACTTCTGACAAGCGCAACTACTTTACCAAATATTGAAACATCCTCGTGGCTGGCCCTAATCGGCTGGTAATTCTTATTGGCTGGCCTAAGTTCAACCACCTTGCCTAGTTCTGACAGGACCTTGACAGATCGG
>JAKAPB010000306.1 GCA_021823045.1 Actinomycetes bacterium
CAACATATCCATCCCGGGGCTTCTAGTCTTTTCAAAATAGGATTCACGACACTATCAATCCTAAGATCTGGCCAAGACGACAGTGCCGATATTACGACCAAGCGCCATAGCCCGCTCAGCCAAGATAGGTGAGGACTTCCTTGGCGAAATAGCTCAAAATTAGGTCGGCGCCAGCTCGCTTGATTGCACTGAGCTGTTCGATAGCAACACTTATTCCGTCTATGTATCCCGCCTGGTCTGCAGCTTTAATCATCGCATACTCTCCGGATACCTGATATGCCGCCAGGGGTAAGGAAGTTCGCGCCCTGACACTTGAAAGGATATCGAGATATGTCAACGCTGGCTTGACCATGAGCACATCAGCCCCTTCAGCCTCGTCCAAAGTCGCCTCCAAAATCGCCTCTTTGGAACGCCTGAAGTCTTGCTGATAACCTTTGCGGTCCCCTCCACCTTGAATCTCTACTTCAACTGCATCTCGAAACGGACCATAAAGTGAAGAGGCGTATTTGACCGAATAGGCCAGTATGCCAACGTTCAAATTGCCGTTCTCGTCAAGTACGCTTCTAATCTTGCCGACCTGACCATCCATCATGCCCGATGGTGCAACAAAATCGACTCCGGCTCTGGCCTGGGCGAGGGCCACCCGACCATAGAGTTCTAGCGTTGTGTCATTTTCAACCTGATCGTCCAACACTACGCCACAATGTCCGTGAGAAGTGTACTCGTCAAGGCAAAGGTCGGCAAACACCACCAGGTCGTCTCCAAAAGAACTTTTCAGCCCTGAAATGGCAAGCTGAGCTATGCCGTCTTCCGCCCAGGCTTGCGATCCAATTTCGTCCTTCTGGCTCGGAACTCCAAATAGCATCACCGCCTTAATCCCGAGATTCATCTCCTCTTCGACCTCTCTTTTTAGAGAATCGACGCTGTGCTGAAATATCCCCGGCAGCGAGCGTATTTCCCTCTTTCCCCTCACTCCCTCCCGAACAAAAAATGGGACGATGAAATCGTTTGCACTCAATGAGACTTCAGAAAAGAGATCTCTGACTGCTGCTGTAGTCCTCAGCCTTCGTGGTCTTTGATTGGGAAAGGTCATAGCGGCTAGCCTAGAGGAGATTTTTGAACTAAGTCGAACCGGCTATCGGGGTCACCCGATCCTTAGTCAAGTACGCCTCACACTGGGTCAGCATCGACCACAAACCCACGCACGATACTTGAGCTCGACGTCACATATGCCGACCCATTTGCTGACACCGACCCGGGGGCTGGTCGGTGGGTTCACGCCGGGATGCTAGCAGAACCGTCGATTAATCGCTCGGTCTATTATCTAACCAGTCCCAAGGAAGCGGCGTATCCCCACCAGCCCCCAGATATCTACACTTGACATTAAAAATGACCATCCGGAATGGCCTTATGGCAGAACCTAGTACCACTGAGGTTGGCGTCAGAAAGGTTAGTGCCGAGAAGGTTGTCGTCCGTGAGGTTAGCGGGATTGAGGTCAGTGCTAGCAAGGTTGGCACCCGCAGTAACTTTCAGGCGCCTTACCACCCTGAGCGATCCCCGGCGATTACGATCCAGCGACCCACGGTAGCCCCTCATTTATGCCACCTCAGATAAAGCCAAAACCCGTTTTGCGCTCCCGCTTATATGTAACGTCCGTTATGTCATTGGAACTGCCTCTGAGGATAGCGCCCGAGGGTTTGTCAAACAGAAATGGTAACTAATTTTGGCTCGGTTTTCCCGGCATCATTGCGTCTTATCGCAATACTAGAGACACCAGGTGAACGACGGCCTTTTTGCTATCGAGGAAAAATTTGCCAAGGGCTCGTATATAACTTACATATCTGTTATTAGGATCGGATCGTCGGCAAGATGGTGTAGCTCCACTTCCCGTTGAAGTCGTGCTTCGTGATGAAAGCGCCAGTGAGTTCTCTGTCAGTGACCTTTACTTCGGTTGGATATTGCCCTAATCGAGTTTGGCACGGACCTTGAGGTCAGCCTTGTAGCGGTGCTATCTATCAAGGCAACGATCACCTGATGGCTGACTACATGGTGGTCCACGCAAGTTAACCGAGATGGCCGAGAAGCACCTATGTCCAATCTTGTTCCGCTTGCAGGATCCGTGAGTGAAACTTGCACCCACTCACTTTTGAATAGATTTCCACCAATCAATGGTTGCGTCACACAGACCCGCAAGGTCGAATCTCTTCGCCTCGAAAGTCACTTCGATGCCAAGAGAGCGCGCTGCGTCTGATGTGATCGGTCCGATGGAACCGACCGCTTTAGGTAGCACATCACGGCCAAAACGATCGATGAATCCCTTGACTGCGGAACCGGACGTAAAGGTCACCAGATGTGCGGTCTTTATCTGCTCTAGATCGAATTCGCCTGCCGCCGAAACTGTCTGATATGCCTCAACGACATCGACCTTCCACCCCTTATCCGCAAGTCCGGCGGTGACTACTTCTCTCGCCACCTTCGCCCTCGGAAACAGAATCTTGCCAGTGCCCTGAGGGAATTCGCTTACCAGAGCCTCAGCGATTGACCTGCCAGCAATAAGATCCACGCCGATCGCATAGCCTCTGACTTCCGATTCCGTAGCTGGGCCAACTGTGGCTATTTTTAAACCAGCCAGCCTCCTCAAATCGGGAATCCGCTGGAAGAACCTCGACACCGCATTCTGCGACGTAAAGACGAGCCACTCGTAATCTCCTAGGCACTTGATCGCTTCGTCCATCGCCGCTCCATAATCCGATGGCGGAGCTATCTCGATGGACGCGGCCCGGATTACACTTGCCCCAAGTTGAGAGTAGCGTCTCTCTGCTTCACTTTGAGAACTACCCTCGGCACGAGTGACAACTACTCGCAATCCCGCGAGAGGTCGAGGCTCAAACCAACTCAGATCCAGAGAGTTAACCCACCCGATTACTATCACCGCCGGCGAAGCAACCTCTGCTTCACCGAGGCCGCCTAGGGTAACTGATACTTTGACCTGGTCAGATCTAGTCCCCCAGGTAATGGCGCTGACCGGTGTTTTAGGGTCCATTCCCGCGTCAATCAAGCCGGCGGATATCTCCTTCCGGTGAGCAACACCCATCAGAAAGATCAGGGTACCGCCCAAGTTTGCAAGTGACTGCCAATCGAAAGACAATGGCCCGGCATCTTTCGAATGCCCAGCCAGCACCGTAAACGAACTTGCGATTCCTCTATGTGTGACCGGGATACCTCCGTAGGTTGGCACTGCAATAGCGGAGGTCACTCCTGGGACCACTTCAAAGCGTATTCCCTGGTCGATCAGGGCTAACGCCTCTTCGCCGCCTCTTCCAAAGACAAAAGGATCACCGCCTTTCAGCCGGACCACGCTTTTGTGCCTTTTCGCCGCACCAAGCAAAACTTCCGTAACTCGGTCCTGCGACATCGGTCTAGACGGCCTCTTGCCGACGTCGATCAGTTCCGCATCGCCTCGACACATTCTCAGGATAGATTCTTCGACGAGGTAGTCATACACAACAGCATCCGCGGTTCGGATAAGTTCCGCAGCCCTCAGCGTCAACAGGTCAGGGTCCCCGGGACCCGCCCCAACCAGGTATACAGTAGCTTGATCTTCGGCACTTTGCGTTATCTTCTCCACTCAAACAAGGCTAGGCGGTTAAGGCACTTCTTGGGGTTTCGGATCTCGCCCATATCAGCCCGTAGTCCTCTGTGACACCATCCACGCCGTCACGGGCGGGCGGGACATTATCCAAAAACCGCCCTTGAGAGTGAGGGGCCCCTACGAGGCTTTTCTTGGTCAAAGCGTCGCCCTACACCCGCTCTGTCTTATATTCCATGC
>JAKAPB010000307.1 GCA_021823045.1 Actinomycetes bacterium
GACAGTCTTCCCGTGCAAAGGCGGCAGTGACTCGATAAACCTCATTGCATTCTTCGCCGGATGCACCTTGGCGACTACCAGTCCCTCGACCCATGCGCCAAAGACCACTAGATCCGCTGCCATAATATCGTTCGAACGCGCCATCTTCGTCGACATAACCTGAGTCGAATACCCGTGACGTCTAAGTTCAACGGCGATAGCTTCTGCAGCGGCCTTGGTGTTCCCACCATTAGATTCATAGACCAATACAGCGCTTTGCATGGCGGGTGCCTCGATATAGGCCGGATTCTCCGGCGCCACGGGTGCCTTGTTGCCAAGCTGGGCAATAACGCCTCTAGCTGCACTCATACCCTGTGCCATAGCCGTAACTACCGTAGAGGGTCCGATCCTGGCGTCACCAACAGACCAAACACGATCCGCCACCTGGAAGGCGGAGTCAAGCCTGACCTTCTCACGGTCCGAGGCTAGTTGAGCTAGCTTTGGGCTACCTGCGTAGACACCGCTCGCCAGCCACCGACGATCAGGAACACCGGTAAAGGTAGGGAGCGACCCAAACTTGATATCGCCAGATACCTTCGTCCAACCCGGATCTATCCGGTAGCCCATCGCTAGGACCACCATATCGACGTCAACAGAGTAGGTTTTGGCATCATCCAGCTTCGGGATCGATAGAGCATCAGACTGGCTGGTCTCACAGATGATCGCCGAATGGACCTTTGCATTTTCGTCTCCCACTAATTGGGTAACCGTCCTGCAGAAGTCGACTTGAACGCCTTCATGGCGTGCCTCGGCGATCTCGTCCTTCCTGGCCCTTGAGAATCTCTCGTCCATCCAGTCGATACAGACTGAAGTTCCGCCAAGGCGAAGCACCGTCCTAGCCACGTCCATAGCCGTATTGCCAGCACCTAGAACGAGAACCTTTTTACCCGCGAGTTCGATACCATGGGGAGTCCCGAGAAGTTGAGCCTTGCCCTGGTCCAGAAAGTGGCTCGCGTCGATGACTCCATCGAGTTCCACACCACCAATTCTAGGAACTATAGGAGCGGTGGCACCCGCGGATACCACTACGCCATCGAAGTCCGAATACAGCGACCGCCAAGTCTCGGTTTCGATCTTGGTCGAGTAACGGAAGACAACACCCGCAGCACTCAGAGCATCGACAGTCGGATGCCAAGCCGAGTTAGGTAGGACATACGCCGGAATACCCCAGCGCATCACGCCACCAGCTTCGGCATCAGCTTCAAAGACCGTCACCTTTGCACCGGACCTTGCGAGTTCGTAAGCTGCACCGAGTCCAGCCGGACCCGCTCCAACGACTGCGACCGAAACTCCGGCGTCTGCAGCTGGGACCAGTGGAATGGCCTCCGTATTATCGGCGATGAATCGCTCCAAACGCCCTACGGCTACGCCACGACCGCCCGCCAGTGACCAGGTACAAGAGCCTTCACATTGAGTCTGCCAATCGCAGACCCTGGAACAAGCTCCTGGCATGCAACTGGTCAGAGAGAGTATCTCACGGCCATGCTGGAGGTCTCCGTCAACGATAGCCTTGATGAACTCGGGGATATTATTGTGCGTCGGGCAACCCCTAACACAAGTTGGATCTGGGCAGGATATGCACCTTGCAGCTTCGATCTGCGCCTCTTCCAAGGAAGTAAAGCCCTGACGGACTTCGTGTGACGAATCAAGCAGCTCCTCAGGGAAAAGATCCGAAGGGACCAGTCCCTGGGTAGTCATCATCGGGCCTTCGATGACTATGGCGCTAAATGGACAGGTCCTCTGGCACTGCCTGCATCCGACACACAAGTCCTGGTTAGCCTTGGCGATCCAGTTGTCCGGATCAAGAGACAATGCCTCTGTTGGGCAACGAACTATACATTCTTGGCACCCGGCGCAGCGGTCGTGCAAGACGTGCACTACCGGTCTATCCAGCACCTGGCTATTATTTTTCGAGCTTTTGAGCTCTCCTGTGACTGTCATCTTAGTACTCCAAATCTTGTCTTATCAGAAACTTGCTTGTCTTGTTCAGAGCTATTTACGACGCTGCGTGCATCGGCATATAGACAATGGTCACAAGCACGCTTATAGCAAAGACCATTATGAGAGTCGCTGTAATGGCTGCCTTCGGACGGCTCGACTGCGGTCCAAGGTCTCTTAGCGAAATCCGATATGCGGCGTAGAGGCTAGCTGCGGTGCCGAGACCCATGACTGCGAGCTGGACGGAGACGATCGAGGGGTCGGTCAGTAGTCTCGTGTTGTAGATTCCTGGATGTATACCTATTGGGTTTACGATCGCAGATCCGACCCTGGTGACGTGCTTGAAGAACTTAGGAAGCTGTCGTGAGAAGTAGTCGGCACCGGTGATCGGGATGAGTGCATAAGCGATCGTGGTGAACCAGCTCGACTTGGACGAGGAGCCTGCTAATGGCTTAGCAATAGCTCTAACCAGCATCGCAAGTCCCCACACTGCGAGGGCGCCGAGGCCGATGCCACCTAGGTATGCCACTGGATCCGGATAGTGTGGCCAATGAAGGATTGAGTTGAGCTTGTCGTCAATGGTACCGTACCATCCAAGTGCGTTGTACTGCTGGTAGAAGACCAGCCCGAAGAGGGCGGCAACTGCGATTCCGATATCTAGCCTACGCTTGACCGGTTGGATAACCGATGTCAGCGGGGCTTGAACATAAAGTCCGATGTTGTCGGATGGGCAAGACTTGTAGCACTCGGAGCAGAGTCCGCAAAGTGCATTAGAGTCCGCACTGCCTGGCCATGTATACCATGGGCAACCAAAACCATCTTCGGATCCACGCATGCAGTCCTTGGTCTGACAAGACATACAGACCTCGCGGTCACGGGTCCTGAATCCAGCGACCATACCCATCGAACCGACTGAGCCTATCAACGAGGACAGCGGGCAGATGTAGCGGCAAAAGCTGCGGCGTTCAAAGACCAAGAAGGAGAGCAACGCTGTAGTAACGATCCCAATAACCATAAAAGAGGTCGCGATCGGAGCACCAGGTCCTGCGATGTTGAAGTACTCCTCGATGAAGGTCAAGAAGATGAACGTCGCCACCGAGATAACTAGTCCGTATCCAGCCCAAGACTCCGGAACCTTTCTCCCAAGACCCAGTGCCTTCTGGGTCCTCTTGAAGAAGGTCTTTCTTTGGATCCATTCTCCAAATCCACCGAAAGGACACATCGAGCACCACGCCCGACCGACGACAACCATCATCACGAAGACGAGGCAGAACCAGAGGTACCAAGTGATAGCTGGACCGAAGTTACGTCCAGGATCGGTAACACCGAAGATGCCGACTGCGATAACGATCCAGAAAATGATCTGGTTAGGAAGGATGAGAAGGAACTGGAACTTCCTGTCCTTCATAGCTCTGGCTAGAAACTTACCCACAAGCGGAAGACGGGTGACGTCAACGCCGGGATCAGTAGTCTTGAAATGCTCTTTTGCTTTCTCACCTTGATAAGGGCGGAGATTAACCGCCACCGATATCGGATCATTTCTCAGCCCAATCGGCCGATCCGACTCCACCTTGCCGTCTTGGCTTGGTGAACTTCCTTGCTTAAGTGTCACTTGACCCTCCATACAGTACTGTCCCCAACACAACCCGGTCCCGCTCCCTGCCTGATACAAAGAGACCCAAGTCACGTTGATAAATTTGTAAGGGCAATGAAGCCCCTGAACCAAGGGCAGAATTGAGGTATTAGTAGGGACTTTCGACCCTTTACTAATATCTTTCTATCTTGCCCTTCCAAAATGGCAATAGAAATTGAAACGTAGTGAAGTGGTTCCCGCACCGTGCAGTGC
>JAKAPB010000308.1 GCA_021823045.1 Actinomycetes bacterium
GGTGTCCAAAGTCACCACCTCGCTGAAACCGGCATTTTTCAGAGCAGTGATGATTGAACGGGACTCCACTAACGTGGCCGAAGCCGGCACTGCAACAATTGCCTTCGGACGGGAAAAACGCCTGACGGAAAGTGCTTTCATCAAGGCCTGGAAGTAATGATCCAACAGTTCGATACTGGATACCCTGCCGTCTCGAATTGGCCGCTCGACTACCACGTAACCCGAAACTCTGCCGACGACATCTCTTGCTTGGTTCCCGATGCCAATTATGCGCCCCGACCGCTTGTTGTACGCAATCAGTGTCGGCTCGTCAAAAATTACCCCATCGTGAGAGTCACAGATTACCGTGTTCGCACTACCAAGATCTATTGCAAGCGAGCTAGCCAGCGTCGGTACCCCGAGAATTTGAAGCTGGACGTGTATTTCGTGTGGACGACAGCGCCTTCATCGATCTGGCAAATTCGTCAACATCAGTGGCAATTGGACGTGGTCTACGTTCTCTTAGCGAAATGACCAGTCCAACCATTACCAGGATCGCTACCGGAATTCCTAGATAAAGTAGGTTGGCCATCTTCTATAACTCCTCAACTGAAACGATCTCATGGGGATCAGATCCCCAATCGCTGCCTCCCGACCACTGCTCCTTCTTCCAAATCGGAGCCGAAGCCTTCAAGGCATCTATACAAAATTTAGCAGCCTCAAATGCCGAGTCTCGATGTTCAGCTGAGACTACGATGAAAACCGAGGACTCGGTCACCGCCATCTTCCCTATCCGATGCAGGATCGCCACTTTGTGCACCTGCGGCCACTGCTTTGCCACGGTTTCCGCTATTTCTGAAAACTTCGGAACAACGAACTCTTCGTAAGCCTCATATTCCAGCAAGCTGACATCCGGTCTTCCGTCCGAGTGATTCCGAACGGTGCCGGAAAATGAGACCACGGCACCACATTTGGGATCCACCGCCCACTTCATTGCAGCCTCAAGGGGAAGCGGCTCGCTGGTCAGAGCTATCCAGCGATCTCCATCGGGCATTATAAGCGATGAGTCCGAGCCTGAATTCAATGTGTCCACGAAACCATCCTAAGATGCATAATCGAATATGCACCGCCATATTGGCGTCCTGAACACCCCATTAATCATAAGTTAGGTAGCCTAAATGGATGGATATGAGTGACGACTGGGCAGATGAACCGGATTTGCCTGAGCACGTGCCGCCCAAAGATGACCGCCTCTGGGCACATCCATCAGAGTATCGAGGTCCGCACGACTCCAACAAGCACCGCACCGCCGCGATTTTCGCCGCGATGGGACTCGTTTTAGTCGGACTTGTCATCGCCAAAACAACCTGGCCAACCACAAAGATCGACACTCGAACAAACGCACCGGCTTCGTCACTTAGCATTGGCACAACGACTTCGAACCACATCGAGAACCTGGCAAAAGCCCTAGTTACCATTATCATTCAGGGTAAACAGCCCATCACGATATACGGCCTGGCCATTTCTCCCAACGGATACATTTTGGCGCCAGCAAATGTGATTGGTTCAGCCAAGAAATTTACAGCTTCGATGATCGACACAACTCCGTCGCCGGCAACCCTGATCGCTGTAGACCAGGCCACAGACACGGCCGTGTTAAAAGTACCAGAGCACCTCTCCCACTATGTCAGCGGAACCAGTCAAAGGACCGCTAAACCTGGTGAAATGACCATAGGAATCGGTCCGAACTCTAGAGCAAGCAAACCCAACCTCGTAATCTCTCAAATCCAACAGTCCGGCCTGGAGCAGATACTTTCCACCGGCCAGACTGCTGACAATACCTATATCGCCGATCCGGCAGAGAAATTCAATCCGGAAGGGCTTCTTTTCGTAGACAGCCAGGGAAACCCACTTGGATTGGGCTTGGGAACGATTTCGAACAAATGGGTGATCGCCCCGCTTTCCACCATGCTGTCCGCGGCACAAAAGATCGAACTCTCCAACGGCGCCCCACAAGGTTGGCTCGGCATCGTGGGTACGTCTGCATCAAGCCCGCCTCCACAAGGAGCTCCAGGCTCGACACCAGGCACTCCTCAGATTTCTGCACCAAATGTCACTGCCAACAAGGGAGTTATCGTCTACAGCGTCGTAGCCAACTCACCAGCTCAAAAGGCGGGAGTCCAACCCAAAGATATTATAGTTGGCCTCGACAATGAGCCAATTTCTGGATTGCCGCAACTCCAATCTATGCTCACCCAGTTCCCGAGCGGCAGCCAGGTGACACTGACAATTTTTCGGAACGGGCAGACTTCGAACATCACGATTCAGCTCGGCGTGAAGTCAACCGGCTAATCCGTTAAGCTCGGTTATTACTACTACGATGGATACATGACTAACCCGTTCTCGTCTGGATCAAATCCGTTTGAGTTTCTACTTGGCGATCTCCTCAATATGCTTGGTTCGCAAAAAGGAATGCAACCGGAGATGGCCAGACAAATGGCGGTCTCGGTGGCAAACACGCCAGCGAATCAATCTAATGTTGATCCACTAGACCGAATCAAATATGAGGAACTGACGAAAATACTTCAGATCCACCTTCAGGGCTTTGCCGCCCTTCCTGGTATTTCAAATATCAGCACCGAAATTGATTTGGTTAACAGGGTCGACTGGGCCTCCAGAACCGTAACCGACTGGGATAAGTACGCTTTGATGCTGCAAAGAGTTGCCGAGGTCCACCAAGACGAGAATGAGATCCATTCAGAGGTCGGCAGTGAGATTGCGGAGCAAGAAAACCTAACTCAAATGATCCAGAACCTCTCGAGGATGATCGGCCCGTCGATGATCGCAATGCAATTGGGTTCGATGGTGGGACATCTTGCAAGGGTGGCATTTGGATCTTACGAAATTCCGGTTCCTCGGCCGCCCAAAAGCAGAACCATGATCATCACCTTCAATGTGGACACGTTCGCAAGTAACTGGGGGCTACCCCTCGATCAGGTTCGGTTGTGGGCCACTTTGCGAGAACTCGTCATGTCCGCCATACTTTCATCACCGCTTATTTCGTACCGGGTAGAAGAGCTGATTACGAAACATATCGAGTCCTCCACCACCAGTCTCAAGCAAATCCAGGATCGGCTGACCCGACTCGATCTGACAGATCCCGACGGACTTCAAGCTGCCTTGTCAGATCCGGCCGGTCTTTTTAACCTCGAGGGACATAACGATACCCAGAAAATGATCATCGACGACATACAAACCACCATGGCCGTCATAGAGGGCTTGGCTTCAAACGCCATGACGACAATTGGAGGTCGACTTCTCGGCAACAGCGCTGCAATTGACGAGGCCTTTATGCGCAGGCGAATTGAAAGGTCGGATGGAGAACGGCTGTCTGAACAGTTCTTTGGAATCGAGATAACCCGCGCTGGAATCGAAAAGGGACAAGACTTCGTGCGCGGAGTCATTGAGAGGGACGGCGAGGAAGGGGTAGTACCGCTCTGGACTAAAGAGGGCGCATTCCCAACACCTTCAGAGCTTGAAGCTCCAGGGCTATGGCTAGCCAGGCTGGAACTGGAGCCCTAAAAGATCTATCTGAAACCGATTTAGAATTCGTCCTCGTCGGTTCCTGTGCCAAGGTCCCACTCGAGCACGATGCCTTCGCGCTCTGCATCTCGCACAATTCTCTCCCGGTTGCGCTTGAACTGCGGATCGTGCGGGGGAAGAAGGAGCAGGCGGGCGTTAACGCGCTGACGAAAGTCCTCAATTACCGAACGGTCGCCGTTTATTCCAACGACATCCCAATGCGGGGCAACCGGCCCGAGATATACCACTTTAGATCGGAA
>JAKAPB010000309.1 GCA_021823045.1 Actinomycetes bacterium
CACCGGATTGACCTTGCCCGGCATGATCGACGAACCAGGTTGAAGGTCGGGGAGGTGTATCTCGCCCAGTCCACACCTGGGACCAGAAGACATCAGTCTCAGGTCATTAGCAAGCTTGTAAAGCGAAACTGCGATAACCCGAATTGACCCCGAAAGCTCTACGAGCGCATCACGAGCACCCTGCGCCTCGAAGTGATTCCTGGCCTCGGTCAAGTTGAGTCCGGTATCGGTGGCTATTTTGGAGATAACTCGCTCCGCAAATTCTGGAGGGCAGTTTAGGCCGGTACCCACGGCAGTTCCCCCAAGCGGAAGTTCCCCAACTCGAGTCAACACCGAGCTGACCCGCTCTATCCCATAGCTGATAGCCGCGGCGTATCCAGAGAACTCCTGGCCCAAAGTCACCGGAGTTGCGTCCATCAGGTGCGTCCTGCCGGACTTCACAACCTCCCCAAAAGCTAAAGCTCGCTCAGAAAGTGCTTCGCTCAGGTGCTTTAGCGCCGGGATTAGTCGTTGAGCGCTCAACCTGGCTGCGGCGAGGTGAATCGACGAGGGGAATACGTCGTTTGAAGACTGTGATGCGTTCACGTGATCATTGGGCTTTACAACCTTGGACAACGACTCGCTCGCCAAATTAGCGATCACTTCATTGGCGTTCATATTCGATGATGTCCCGGAGCCGGTTTGAAAGACGTCGATTGGGAACTCGGAATCAAACTCTCCAGATGCAACCCGGGTAGCCGCCTCGGTGATCGCATCGGCTAGCTGCTGATCGATGACTCCTAGCGAGGCATTTGCCTGCGCAGCAGCCCCCTTGATCGTCGCCAGCGCCCAGATGAGGTCCCGCTGTATCCTAAGTCCCGAGATCGGAAAATTCTCTACCGCCCGTTGAGTCTGTGCACCCCATCTTGCCAACTTGGGTACCAGAACATCGCCCATCGAGTCGTGCTCTATCCGAAACTCGCCGCTGTCATTAGTCGTATTGTTTGAAGTCACAAGTAAAAACTAGTCAAAGAAAGGCGGGAGTACTAAAAGTTACTCGCATACTAAAAAGTCAGACACTGAAATTTTTTAGGGATGGGCATTTTGGCTGTGGGCATTTTGGGGTATGAATGCCGATTCGATCGGTAGACCGAGGCTAACCGAGTCCCACGGCTAGTTAAATTTTCTGCTAGAGAAATATCGCGGAGCAAGTTAAACATTGGCGAAAGTCCACCAATTTGGCACGAAAGAGCACTTCATGGCTGAGTTCTACCAGCGACAACCGCTAAGGGTTAGGCCTAAGGTACTTATCTCGGCAACTTTATGTGCCGAAACAGTACCAACGAGGATCTAAACGAGTTAAGGTCTATTCTCATTGTGAACGCACACGGATCAAAAATTCTGAAGCGAGCCAATAGCACTTCCCCTCGTCGTAGCCTTCGAGTCACGGCGTTCATCGGGGTAGCGATTGCCTCGATACTGGGCGTTTTAGTCCCAATCTCTTCGGCGAGTGCGGATTCGATCTCGTCGGAAAAGGCTCAAGCAGCTGCAATAGCCTCGCGCATTAACCAGCTAAACAACCAAGTGAACGTGCTGGCCGAACAGTACAATCAGGCAACTCTAAAACTATCTGGCATCCAGGCCCAGATCTCTTCCACTCAAAAGTCGATATCCGCACAGCAAAAAAAGGTCGATCAGCTCAAAGCAAAGTTGGCCAATGAGGCGATTACCGCCTATACCCAAGCTGGCACCGCCTCGGGGCTCATGTCAATTTTGCAGGGAAGTAGCACAGACGTGTCGGTTAGGCAGGTTCTACTCAATACCGTTAGCTTCTCCCAGCAGGATCTGATCTCGGCTTTTCAGAGTGCAAAGGAAAAACTGCAGTCTCAACAGAGCCAGCTCTCCTCTGAAGAGGCCCAAGCCAATACGACCGTACAACAGATTTCCAGCGCCAAAAATGCCGCTCAGGCCGCTACTAGCCAGGAGCAATTGCAGCTTACCCAGGTTAATGGGACCATTGCGGTGCTCGTTCGCCAGCAACAACAGGCACAAGCCGCGGCAGCGGCTGCAGCGGCCAAGAGGATCCTCGAACAGCAGCTCCTCCAGCAACAGCAGCGCCAGCAGCAGGCGCAACAACAGCAATCGCAAACCCAGCAAGGACAACCACAGAGCGGGCTTGGGGCGACGCCGACCCTATTCCAGCCCACCTCGGTAGTTCCACCCTCTAACGCCGCTTCGGTGGCCCTTCAGTGGGCTCGCAACGAATTGGGCAAGCCGT
The DNA here is from genome assembly GCA_021823045.1 of Actinomycetes bacterium. Next base: position 2,258 of record JAKAPB010000309.1, read on the forward strand.
ATGTCTTTGGGGCTGCGGGGCCGAATGCGTTTGATTGCTCGGGACTGATGACCTATATATTCGCAAAAGCTGGCGTCAGTCTCCCGCACTCTGCCGCAGCCCAGTACGACGTCACTCAAAGGGTCTCATACTCTCAACTACAGCCCGGAGACCTGGTATTTTACTACCAACCAATCGACCACGTCGGGATCTACATCGGTGGCGGAGACATAATCGTTGCCGATAACCCATCGGTTCCAGTGAGGATAGATTCGCTCTATTGGGACGGTGTGCCGGTAGGTTTCGGTCGGGTCGGCTAAGGTCGCTAGGTAGCCACAAGGGCCAGTAGGTGACCAGTCAATCCGAGGTGAAGGATGAAAGCCGTTGTAATTTCCGGTGGTAAGGTCGAGTTAGCAGAAGTACAGACGCCGATTCCCCTCGGAGATGACCTATTGGTAGAGGTGAAGTCGGCCGGCATGAACGCCGCTGACCTCCTTCAAGTAAAGGGGTTCTATCCCCCGCCGCCCGGCTACCCAGAGGATATACCTGGCCTTGAATTAGCGGGGGTCGTCGTTGAAACGGGTCCTAAGGCAAAGCGATTTAAAGTCGGCGATCGAGTCATGGGAATAGTCGGAGGTGCCGCCCAGGCGGAATTTGCCGTCATCGCCGATTCGATAGCCTTGAGGGTTCCCGAGAACGTCGACATCGGAATGGCTGGCGGATTCCCAGAAGCCTTTACTACCGCCTTTGACGCCCTCTTCTTACAGGGGGAGCTGACAGTTGGTGAGAGCCTCTGCGTACACGGTGCTGCTGGTGGAGTAGGCCTGGCGGCGATACAGTTGGCCGTTCAAGCCGGAGCAAGGGTAACCGCTACTTCAAGGACCCTTCAGCACAAAGAGGAGCTGGAATCCTTGGGGGCGAGGGTTCTGCACCCCGACGAAATGCCGGGATCGGGCCCCTACGACGTCGTGCTCGAACTTGTCGGGGCGGCCAATATGGAACTGAACCTAAAGGAGATCTCAACCGGCGGACGAATCGTCGTAATCGGGGTCGGAGCTGGATCTCGATTTGAGCTCGACCTGCGTAGCGTGATGGCGAAGAGGTGCCGGATAATGGGCTCGACCCTCCGGGCTCGCTCGACGGAGGAGAAGGCCTACCTAGCCTCCAAGATGGAGCGCCAGGTAGTCCCCCTTTTGGAGTCACAAGACATAAGGATTCATGAATATTTGAGCTTTCCTTTTTCCCAAGCAAAGGAGGCCTACGAGGCGTTTAGTAGGCGGGGAAAGCTCGGCAAGCTGATCTTCTTCGCTAATAACCAGCCCTGAAATCGACGGTCCCCTCCGGTTCCTCACCCCTCATCCAAAGGTCCAATTGGCGCCTCATGCGGTTGATTGCGTTTGTCGTCACCTTCGGCGATGACCAACTGTGATGGGGGTAGACCGTAACGTCTTTCCGCCCCCACAGTGCGGAGCCCGATTCCAGTGGCTCTACCTCAAAGGCATCGAGGAGCAGATACCCAAAACGAGAAGCCTCCACCGCTTTTGCAAGGGCAACTTCGTCGAATATAGCCCCACGCGCCGGA
>JAKAPB010000310.1 GCA_021823045.1 Actinomycetes bacterium
ATAACTCCCCTTAGGCAGAACGTGCACGACCTCCCAGCCGGACCCAATCTTTTGAGCCTGAGAGCTAAGCGAACTAAAGGTCGTAGACATCGTCGACGTGCTCGAAGTCGTGGACGAAAGGGTCTTTACGGTGGCCGTGCTCGGCGGGGTGAAATTAAATGTCGATGCCGACGGCGACGTGAAGGAGATCGTCTGATACTGCAGTGAAAAAGTTGGAGTTGACTGACCTTGGGTGTAGAGGGAAACCCCTAATACCTGGTCGTAGTGGGAGTCGACAAAGATATCCACCCTAGTAATCGTGGACTGATCCTGCGTCGGGACTATCTTGAGGTCATATGCTGGCACACCCCCAACGAAGGTGTTCGCACCCAGGGTCACATTCGAATAGGTAGACAAATTCGAAATTATCTGGTCGGCAAGGAGCTGTGGATCCTGATAGCTGGTGGTAGTAGTCGCACTAGGCACGCTGAGCTGGGTAGCAGTCTGTGTCGCCGAATTCCACAACCACGCTTGGGCCGAGTTATCGTAGTAGTCGATCTCGGAGGTGGCGGAGGTGTACTGTATCCGGTATTCGTTTGATGATCCCCTCCAAATACTGAAGGTCTGGCTTCCAGACAAAAATGGTGAAATCGACGAAAGTGGGGTCGACCCGAGGGTCAGCCCCGAGGGCAGAAGACTCGCATTTTCGGCCACAGTCCCGACGAGCGGCTGCGGACTCGCCCCGAGGACGTCCCCGAGCAACTGGGACGGAGTGGTAGCCGCTAAAGACGGAGACTGAGCGCTCACCAGAGAAGGAGTGGTTGCTGCAAGGAGCAGGGAGACCCCTACGATTCCCGCCGGCACTACTACACCCAAATACCTAACATAACGCGCCATAAAACACCTCTTTGGTCTTCATTCTAAGGCAAAGCCGCTGAAAATGTTGTACTGTTAGTCCAGGTTGACTAATGCATTTCACAGCTGTTTCCGAAGTAATTGTGTCATGATTTATTCGGCAATCAATTTTTGGGCCCAAATAGGCCTCCACAAGGGCGCTATAAGCAAGGTCTGGATTGTTAATTCGACTAGGAGTATCGAAACGCGCTATACTATAGCGTCACGTTTTGAAGGTGAGCGGTAATTAAAAATGTCCATTAACGCAGATAAGGACGCAGTAGCAACAGGGGAAAAAAAGACACGGAGGCGCAAGGCGAGTAGCGACCTAGAGGTCGCTCTTAGTTCTGTCGGCTTAGGTGCCGACGCGGTTCGACTCTTTCTGGACGATCTTGCGAAGCATCCACTTCCATCCCCTGCTGAGCAGGTCGAGCTGGCCAAAAGGGTTAGGGCTGGTGACGAGGTAGCGAAGGCCGAGATGGTCGCCGCAAACCTTCGTCTTGTTGTCCACTGGGCCCGCAGGTACCAGGATCGGGGGGTTGAGCTTTCCGACCTAATTCAAGAAGGCACCTTCGGGTTGATCAGGGCGGTAGAAAAATTCGACTGGAGGAGGGGCTTTAAGTTCTCCACCTACGCCACTTGGTGGGTGAGGCAGTCACTTCAGAGGGCCGTGCACAACCATGGACAGGCGATTCGTCTCCCCATGGAGGCGGCCGAGAGATCCAGAAGGGTCGACAACGTGACCAGGGAGCTGGCCGCCGACCTAGGACGCAACCCGACGGAAGAGGAGATCGCGGAGGCATCAAATCTATCCTCCTCCCAGCTAGCCGACGTCAGACACGCCGCAAGGGTGGTGGCAAGCCTAGACCAGGCGGTTGGTCCAGAAGGTGAGACCAGCCTCGGAGACCTCGTCATAGGCTCGGATACCTCATTTGAAGACAATGTTGACGAAGCCTTGGCCCGTGATCAGCTCAGAAAAGCGGTGGAGGAACTCGACCCGTTGGAGAGGGCCGTAGTTACCCTGCGCTTCGGACTAAACGGTGAACGGCCGGCATCGCTGGAGGCCACGGCGAGGATGCTCGGTATAGGGCCAAGGAGGGCTAGGCGGCTAGAGGCCTCGGCGCTAGACAGGCTCGCCGACCATCCCGGCCTGAAGGCTCCGGCGGCATAAGAGCCATCCAGTTTTGATAAAAACCCACCCGGCGACAACGTCGGGTGGGTTTTTTATTGGTCAGAGCGGAAATACCGAGTCAAGAATCTCGTCCACCTCGGAGCCCTTCATCGGACCGATAGCTCCATAGATTAAGTGGCCGCCCCCTTGCTCAATTTGCTCATGTTGCTCAAGGCGAGACTTCACGAAAGCTTCGGATTCAACACGGCTCGCAAACTGAATCATCAGCGAAGCTTGCAGTAAAAGGCCGAGGCTTGCGACAAAGCTCCTCGTACTCCACTCATCGAAAGTCCTACTTTTCAACTGCTCGGTGATAGAGCGGGCCGCTTCATCATAGGTCGAATATAGACCACTCCCCTTTTTGAGTTCAATCTCCACAGCATCTGCAGCCGACTCTTCCTTCGCTAAAGCGCGCCGAACATCGAGTGCATTGACGTTGCCGGCCCCCTCCCAGATGCCATTTAGCGGTGATTCCCTAAACAGGCGGGCCGAAACCGAGTCCTCGACGTAACCGCTCCCCCCTAAGCACTCCATCGCCTCGGCGACGAAACCAGGTGCCCTCTTGCAGACGAGGAATTTCGAAATTGCGACACCAACCCTCTTTAGCTGCGCCTCTAGCTGATCGGAAGCCGAGAGATCGGCCGCTTGTGACATCCTTAGCGCCATCAAGGTGGAGGCTTTCGATTCCAAAGCAAGGTCGACGAGCACATTTCGCATCAATTCATGCTCGAGGAGCTTCTTAGAAAATGCCGACCGTTTCGAGGCGAACCAGAGGGCTTGAACTAAGGAGTGCCTCATGTGGGCCGCCGACCCGACGAGCGAATCGAGCCTACAAAAGCCGACCATATCCATGATCGTCTTTACTCCCCGATTCTGGTCCCCAACGGGAAAGCCAACGGCCCCGAGGAACTCGATTTCCGCTGAAGCGTTAGACCTATTACCAAGCTTGTCCTTCAGCCTCTCGATCCGGACTCCATTTTTACGTCCGTCCTCAAGTACCCTAGGTACCAAGAAACATCCCTGTCCCTCTGGTCCGTAGGCCAAGGTCATAAAGCCATCCGACATGGGAGCAGAACAGAACCACTTGTGCCCGATCAACTCGTAGGTTCCATCGCCTAGCGGTCTTGCTTGAGTGGAGTTAGATCTTACGTCGGAGCCACCCTGTTTCTCCGTCATAGCCATTCCCATCGTCAATCCGGCCTTTTTCATCGGATCCTGGGTCGAGTAATCGTAAATCCTAGATCGTAAAAGCGGTTCCCAAATCTTCGCCAAATCCGGCTCATGCCTTAGAGAAGGGACGCTCGCGTGTGTCATAGAGACCGGACATCCGTGCCCAGCCTCTATCTGGGACGCCAGGTAAAGTCCAACTGCCCTTCTGAGGTGAGCGTGCTTATCGGGGTGATCCAGTTCGGGGAAGCTTGCTATTCCCCTCGAGATGGTCATCTCCATCAACCGGTGCCAGGACGGATGAAACTCCACCTGATCTATGCGATTTCCGCCTTTGTCATAGGACCTTAGCTTTGGCGGATTCTCGTTGGCCTGCCTTGCCATCTCAATGACTTCGGGACTCCCCAGTAATTCCCCGAATTCAGACAGATCCCGCTGCTCCACTCCGAAATAGCTAAAGAAGCTGGCCAGGGTGCTCTCGGTATCAAAAAGGTTGTACCCGAAAAGCTCCTCCGGCTGGTTGTACACATCATGAGTAAGAAAATCGCTCTTCGTCACGGCCACACCTCGTCTTTTGTTTGAGTTACCTTGAG
>JAKAPB010000311.1 GCA_021823045.1 Actinomycetes bacterium
CCTTCCGGTAGAGGAGTAGTGGTTAGCTGACCTTAGATAGGTCGACCCATACTCCTCGATAACCCTCTTACTGTCCTGTCTGATATCTCACTTGATTTATCACTTGATTTATCACTTGATTTATCACTTGATAGTAGCTAGTTGCTGTGACACCCATTGGGTGGCTAGGCCCCTATTGAGACCATAATAGCGAACATCTGTTTTGTTTGGGGGTGATTAGGCGATCAATAAGTTAGCATCTGGACATTTATTCACAAAGCGTGTGTCTAGTCGTATTGGCCTCGCAAAAGTGGCGATTTCCGGCTGGGCTAGATTGCCTCATTTAACTCAGTCGCCTCCGGAGCAGGTCCATAAGGGAGATCGCAGTTAGGGACCTGATCGTAGCCCGGTCTCCCGATGGAAATTTGAACTCCTTGGCCTCGGTAAATAGGCCATCGGCCCTAGCGATGCACAGACCCACCCACACCGTCCCAACTGGCTGATCTTCCTGAGAATCAGGACCGGCGACACCGGTTGTAGAGATTCCCACCTCGGCATCTAGCGCAGACATCACCCCTTTGGCCATCTCGAGAGCCGCCTGTTTGGAAACGACTTCCTCCGAGCTGACACCTAAAAGATTACGCTTTACCGAGGTTGCGTAGCTGACGACGGAACCTTTGAAAAACTGCGAAGCGCCGGGCACTGAGACGATCCGGGATGATATTAGGCCCCCAGTCAAGGACTCCGCCACAGCTAAGGTGAAGCCCTTAGCTTTGAGCCGCTCGCCTACCGCATATTCCATAGTCTCGTCGTCGACACCAAAAATATTCTCTCCAAGTATTGAGCGAAGCCCCTCCTCCTCGTCTTTGAGGATCAGGTCTACCTTTTCCCTATCGTCTCCCTTTGCGGTAATTCGAAGCTTAATCCCTTCGGCCCCCGACGCCAGAAAGGCGATGGTTGCCCGCCTGGAATCCTCCAAAAGTTCTAAGCGAGGAGCGACCAACTCGGCTAGGGCAGACTCTGAAAAACCCCAAGTTCTTAGGACCCTTGAACCGATATAAGACGCGGTACCCGACCTCACGACGATGTCTGGGATTACCGACCTTTCCACCATATCCCGCATCTCTACCGGTACTCCCGGTACCGCATAGATCACCTTGGGCCCCACCGGACAGATCAGTCCCGGTGCGGTACCCTTTCGTTGCTCGATAAAGTATGCGGACCTTGGCTTATAGGCCTGGCGAAGATTATTTTCTGGCATCTGCCTGTTGCGGGCGGCGAAAAACACCCGAATCTTCTCCACCATTTCGGGGTCGACTTCGAGTTCCTCCCCTACCACTTGGGCGATCGCTTCCCTGGTGATGTCGTCCTGCGTTGGCCCGAGTCCGCCACACAGAATAACGCCATCCGCTCGGGACAGGCTTTGGCGAATCGACTCTGCGATCCGCTCTAGATTGTCACCGACCTTAGATTGAAAGTGGCAGTCCACGCCAACTTCCGCTAGACGTTCGGAAATCCAAGTTGAATTAGTGTCTTGAATCTGACCTAAAAGAAGCTCCGTGCCGATAGCGACGATCTCGACTCGCACCTAAATACCCCTTACTTGCTAACCAGCCCAACTTGAACTTACGAAGTCACCTTGTTATTGCGACTTGCATCCGAAAGGTATTGGTAAGCACTTCCCAGAGCGAGGGCGGTTGCGATCCAGATAATGACTGAAACCAAAACCGTTCTGGTAAATGTGGTATATAGACCACCCACCGGGATAAGGGCAAGGCAGATCGAAAGCACTTGGGCAGTCATCTTCCACTTGCCCAACTTTCTGGCGGGAACGGAAATCCCCTTCTTTGCTACCACCGTGCGGTAGCCCGAAATTATCAATTCCCTAATCGCCATGATCACCACCGGCAGCAGGGCAATCCTCGACTGATAAACCAGAGCTCCAAACATGCCAAAGACCATGATCTTGTCCGCCAATGGGTCGAGGAATGCACCCGATCTGGTGGTACCTTGCCGCCGAGCTATCTCACCATCAAAGCGATCCGCTACGCCCAAAAATATCCAAAGGGCCAAGGTCGCCCAGGGATTGGAGCGATTGATAACCATCATTACCGCAACGGGCGAAGCCAGAATCCTAACGAAGGTCACCAAGTTGGCAGGAGTGGCTATTGCGCTCGGTCCATAGGTACTAGAAGACACGATCACCCCCCGACAGAATACGACTCGCGAACAGATCCGGTCCGACCGCCTTGTCAACTGACACCCTCTGAAACGAACCTACCGCATATTCCGATGGAACACGGACTATTCCGTCTATTTCCGGAGCCTCCCTATAGGAGCGTCCAACTCCGGGGGACTCGATTAAGACCTCTATCTCCGTCCCGACAAGGCTGTCCCTCTTCTTTCGGGTTATCGAGTCTTGAAGTTCAGATGCCTCCCTAAGCCGGGACAACGCTAATTCAGCATCTATCTGGGAATCCAACGAATCTGAAAATGTCCCCTCTTCCCTCGAGTATGGGAAGAAGACCGCCCAATCGAGTTGAGCCTCATTCAAAAAGCTCAGAAGTAGCTCGTGGTCCTCTTCGCTCTCACCAGGGTAACCGATGATGAACGACGATCGAAATGCCGAATTAGCATTGACCTTCCGTATCGAGGCGATCTTATCAAGGAATAGTTCATAGGATCCATAGCGCCGCATCCTCCTGACGAGCGGCCTGCTCACGTGCTGCAAGGAGAGGTCGAAGTATGGTACTTCGCTCTCGCAGATAGCCTCGATCAAAAGATTCGTAAGTTGAGATGGGTAGATATAGAGGAGCCGAAGCCACTTCGAAACCCCTCGCAACTCCCCTATCAGGTCCGTTAGGCTGCCGCCTCCCGGAATATCCTTTCCATAGCTGGCGAGATCCTGAGCGACCAAGACAAGCTCACGTACATTGAGGTCAATCGCCTCCTTGACGATGTCGGACACCTCACGCGACCGCTGCTTACCCCGAAAGCTCGGTATGGCACAGAATCCACACTTGCGATCGCACCCTTCGGCCACTTTCAGATAGGCCCACACCTGGTCGGATGGCCCACGGCTCAGGTTCAATAGGTCCATTGTCGGTAGTGACATCTCGGTGTCCCCGCTGAATCCGGACTTAGCTGCCTTTGGATTTGTCCCAATCGAAACGAAAACCTCAGATGGGTTAATAAAATCCCCATCGAAACCCACCACCATGTCTACTTCAGGCAGAGCGGCCGAGAGTTCGCCCTGATAGCGCTCGGCCATGCAACCGGTCACGACCAGCCGACTCCGAGAACCCTTTTCGGAGGAGATTTCTAGGATCGTATCGATCGATTCCTGCCGAGCAGATTCAATGAAAGCGCAGGTATTGACGACTATCAGGTCGGCTTCGGCTACTGAGTTTGCACTTTGATATCCAGAGGACAAGGCGCGATGGCTCAGCTTGATCGAATCGACCTTGTTCTTCGGACACCCGAGGGTTTCAACCCAAATTTTTTGTGACATTTAACTCTATGCTAGTTGGACCACGGTTCCCGTTCGGTTGAACTCGACAACCTCCACCTGATGAAATACCCCTCGATCCTCTTGAAATCTCTTCACCTTGCTCAGCACCTGCTTGGCAAGGGAACGGGTAGCAAAGCCGATCATCGTCGAACCGGCTCCGGACCATGCGGCGCCTATGCACCCCGATCTGATCAATTCGTCGATAATCGTATCGGACTCGGTAAAGAATTGACTGCGATATCGCTGGTGGATATTGTCTTTGAACATGAACCTCTCGATCGTCGAAGCATCTTTCAGCGACAG
>JAKAPB010000312.1 GCA_021823045.1 Actinomycetes bacterium
TTGGCTTGGCCATCTAGCAAACCCCTATATCTATCATCGACCGGAACAACCTCCGGCTACCGAACTACTTCCGGACCTTCTTCTTGCCCGCAACTGTCTTCTTCGGACCCTTACGCGTCCTGGCATTAGTGTGAGTGCGCTGTCCACGGACGGGAAGTCCCCTCCGATGCCTCAAACCTTGATAAGAGCCGATCTGCATCTTTCTCTTGATGTCTTGATCGACTTCACGTCTCAAGTCACCTTCGACCTTAAGATTCTGGTCGATATAGTTCCTTAGCCGCGCGACCTCTTCGTCGGTCAGATCCTTCACCCTGGTGTCAGGATTGACCTCGGTAGCCTCACATATCTTCCTCGAGCTTGTCAAACCAATCCCGAAGATATATGTCAAGGAGATCTCGAGCCTTTTATCTCTGGGGATGTCTACCCCTGCGATCCTCGCCATTGTCCTACTTCTTAACCTTGCCGCTGCTTATGTCGAGGATTTTCACAGATCACCAAAACCTGGCGTTCCCTGCGAATCACCTTGCACTTTTCGCAAATAGTCTTAACACTTGGCCGTACTTTCATCGGCTTTCCTCACTCCAGACATCCCTATATGACCTGCCTGGCTCGCTCACTTATAACGGTAAGTTATCCGTCCTCTAGTCAGGTCATAAGGAGTTAATTCGATCTGAACACGATCTCCAGGAAGAATTCTGATCCTGTGCATCCTCATCTTGCCCGAGCTGTGGGCTAAAACCTTATGGCCATTCTCCAGCTCGACGCGGAACATCGCATTCGGAAGGGGCTCCACAACCGTCCCCTCAAGCACAATCGCATCTTCCTTAGGTGTCGTCAGAACTTCCTCCTATTGAACTAGCTAAATAAAACGGACCCAGACCCACCCCGCAGCCGCGGGTCCCCGAAGACAAGACCTACAGTTCGAAGGCATGGCTCAAGGGAGGGGCGAGTGAGACCCAGAGGAACAATATAGTCGCTTTTGTTCCATACCTGTTCACAATAATTTTTGAGCAATCAAATGATCGACGAAACAGATCGATATATCATCGGCCTATCCCCACTTTTCTACCGTAGGCCCGACCACAAACCCGAGGCCTTACTGGTCCAATGCACCCCTAATCAGATACCGTAAGGACCTCTGGCCCATCCTCACCGACGACAATTGTGTGCTCAAAATGGGCAGATAGTGACCCATCTTTGGTAACCACTGACCACCCATCCTCCAGAGTAACCGTCTCTGGTGCACCTAGGTTGATCATCGGCTCGACTGCGAAGACATTTCCGACCTTCATCTTCGGGCCGGGCTCACCGGGCCAGTAGTTGGTAATCTGAGGAGACTCATGCATTGCGGTCCCGATCCCGTGTCCCACGTACTCCCTTACGATACCGAAGCCATACGGCTTGACGTGGGTCTCTACCGCCCGACCTATCTCATTCAGTCGGTTACCATCCCTTATGACGTCGATCGCCTTCCAAAGGCTCTCCTCGGTCACTTTTAGCAGTAGGGCGGCCCGATCGGAAATCTCGCCGATCGCTGCGGTATAGGCGGCGTCTCCGTGATAGCCATCGATAATCGCACCGGCGTCAATTGAGATAATGTCACCCTCTTTGAGCACGTAAGACCCCGGTATACCGTGAACGATCATGCTATTTGGCGAGGTGCATATCACCGCCGGAAAGCCGTTATACCCTAAGAAGTTGGACCTAGCGCCGCGGGCCTCGATCACGTCCCGAGCAACCTTGTCAATTTGTAGGGTGGTCACCCCAGGGGCGATGACCGCCCTGGTCTTCTCGTGGATCTCGGCGACCACCTTGCCCGCCCGCCGCATCTTGGCTATTTCGTCTTTAGTACGCCTCATTAAACCCCTCCAATGCCGCAGACGGCTACCACTTGGGTTGACCCTTGGCCCTATCCACAGCTGCGATAAGCTTCGCCATCACTTCGTCGGGATCTCCTTCACCCTGAACCGAAACGAGCTTCTCGCGCTTGGTATACCACTCTATCAGCGGGGCAGTTTGGCTCTCATACAGATCTAGACGCCTCTTGACGGCTACTTCGGTGTCGTCGTCTCGCTGGACGACTTCGCCACCACAGTTATCACAACTCCAGTCGAGCTTTGGAGGGGACTGCACCGAGTAGTTTGCGCCACATACCTTGCATACACGTCGAGATGCGATCCGTCTAAGCACGAGCTCCGTCGGCACCTCCAGGTCGAGGACTAGGTCGATCTCCAAGGGGAGCAGTACCTTCTCGAGGTCCACGGCTTGGCCGACGGTCCGCGGGTAACCATCGAGGATGAAGCCCATCTGATGGGCGTCCGGCTCAGCCAACCTCTCCGATACTACGCCGGTGATAACGTCGTCGGGGACGAGATCGCCCTTGTCCATATAGCTCTTGGCTAGGCTACCAAACTCCGTGCCCGCCCTCACGGCTGCACGAAGCATGTCGCCTGTCGAGATATGCGGGACCGCATAGTGCTGAGACAACCTGACGCACTGCGTCCCCTTGCCGGCGCCCTGCTTACCAAGTATCACTAGCCGCGTAGCGCGTACCATCCAAATGACCCTTCCGCTAGGAGCGAGCTACTTTAAAAAGCCCTCATAGTTACGCATGGTCAACTGAGAATCGATCTGCTTGAGTGTCTCTAATACGACCCCCGTTGCGATCAAAAGGGTTATACCGGCGAAGGGATAACCAGTGACATGCCACAATGCCAGGGCGATCGATGGAATCAATGCAACCGCAGCGAGAAACACCGCCCCGGGGAGGGTGATCCTATTGAGGATCTTGGTCAAGTGCCTCTCGGTGGCTGGTCCAGGCCGGATACCCTGAATGTAACCGCCCTGCTTTCTGATCACCTCTGCCTGCTGGTGTGGGTCAAAAGCGACCGTCACATAGAAGAATGTAAAGACGATGATAAGGAATCCGTAGATGCCGATATAGGTAAAGCTCGTCGGGGATACCAAGTCGTTATTTACAAAGTTCCTAAAGAAGGTCCACGGGATAACGTTAGAGAGTAGCACCGGAAAGTACAGAATCGACGAAGCAAAAATAATCGGAATTACCCCAGCCTGGTTGACCTTAAGCGGGATATAGGTCTGGTCTCCCCCGTACATCTGCCGACCGATCACCCTCCTTGGAAAGATGACCGGAATTCGTCTCTGGCCGAGTTCGACGACGATAATAGAAACGATCAATGCCAGTGAAAGGAGGACAATTACCGTAAACTTCAGCTTTCCGGCTTCAATGAAGATGATGTGCCCACCAGTCGGGAGACCAGCGACGACATTTGTGAAGATCAGTATCGACATGCCCTGACCTATCCCCCGCTGTGTAACCATCTCTCCAAGCCACATGACAAAGGCCGTACCGGCGGTAAAGGTCATGACTATAAAGAGGACCCGTGGCAAGGTAAAATTCGGGATCAAGTTGATCTTCTGATTGTTTGGAAGAAGCCCCGCTCCACCCTTGTGAAAGACAAAGACCAATCCGGTAGATTGCAGAAGTGCCAAGGTCACGGTCAAATAACGGGTGGTTTGCGTGATCTTTCGTTGTCCAGCGGCACCCTGTTCCCTCCACTCATCGAGCTTCGGTATCACCGTGGTCAGCAGCTGAATGATGATCGAAGACGTAATGTAGGGCATAATGCCGAGCCCGAATACGGCCGCACGTGAAAGCGCATTTCCGGAGAAGAGGTTCAGAAAGCTGAATACTCCACCCTGCTTTGCGGCCTGCTCCAACTGCTGAACCGCCGCAAAACTCGTTCCCGGAATCGGGACGTTCGCGCCTAG
>JAKAPB010000313.1 GCA_021823045.1 Actinomycetes bacterium
CACTAATACGGCGGTCACCACCAAGAAACCCATGAGCATCCACAGGAGATAACCGGTGTTGGCGGGGGAAAGGGGGTTGAGCTTAATTCCATTAAAAATGTTTGGCAGTGCAATCAGCACGATTGAGCTGTTGATCGTGCTCATAAGCATGCCTATCGTGGTGTTAGACAGCGCTATCCACTTGTACCTGCTCGGGTGGGTCACGTGGCCGTGTTCCATGTCGTACCAATGGTGTTCGACAGGTCCCCGGACAGTTTCCGTCTGTGCCATGATCACCTCGCGTGCGAATTAGCGGACTTCAAACCGATGCTTACGTTAACGTAAACTAATGGGAATTATGCCTGTTACCGTCAAGACTTCACGGATTTTTCCAGGGATCAGCCCTTTGGCTTGTAGCTTTTTAGGGACTTAGTGCTGCTCGGAGTATTGTTTGTTGCTTTTGGCTGGTGATTTTAAAACCTCAATGCAACGAGCTCACGGTAGCGCTAAGTTTCTAGCTGAGGGTCACTTTGATGCCCCTCCAAGTGATCAGCCATCCGGAGGTGAAGTCGGTGACAACTGTTCGACTATTGATAGGCACCAAAAAAGGAGCGTTCATCGCTACTTCCGAGGGGAGAAGGCAGAGCTGGAGCCTAAAGGGCCCGCTCTTTGGTGGCTGGGAGGTTTACCATATCAAGGGTTCTCCGGTAGACCCGGCTCGAATATATGCATCTCAGTCAAATGAGTGGTTCGGGCAAATAGTTCAACGATCTGACGATGGCGGCGAAAACTTTTATGCAGTGGATAATCAGTTTTCTTACCAGGATCCGGTAGGTTCGCACCTCTATTACGACGGTAGCGAGAGGGGGTTTGAGTTCAAAAGGATTTGGCACTTCGAGCCCGACCTTGAAGATCCCGACCTGGTATACGCAGGTGCGGAGGATGCTGCGATTTTCAGAAGCTCCGATGGAGCTAAGAGTTGGGGCGAGTTACCGGGGCTGCGGGGGCACACTACCGGTAAGAGTTGGCAACCGGGGGCCGGTGGATTATGCCTCCATACCATAGTCATCGATCCACGATTGAATGGAAGGATCTTTGGAGCTATCTCGGCAGCGGGAGTCTTTCGCTCTGACGATCTTGGATCGAACTGGAGGCCAGTCAACAGGGGACTTAAATCAGATGGGATACCTGACCCTGACGCAGAGGTGGGTCACTGTGTTCATAGGATCGCCATCGACCCAAACCGTCCCGATACCCTATATATGCAGAAGCACTGGGACGTGATGCGCTCGGACGACGCTGGAGAGAGTTGGTATGAGATAAGTGGTGACCTGCCTAGTGACTTCGGGTTCGTAGTAGCGCTTCACCCGCATCAAAGTGGGACCGCGTATGTCATACCTATATCGAGCGACTACGAACACTTCCCGCCCCAGGGCATGTTGAGGGTCTATCGAACTACGACCGGTGGCGACCATTGGGATCCCTTGACCAAGGGACTTCCCCAGGTAAACTGCTACGTCAATGTCCTACGGGACGCAATGGATGTTGACGATCTGGATCCTTGTGGGATCTACTTCGGGACGACATCTGGGGAGATCTATGCCTCCAGTGATTCCGGCGATAGCTGGCAATCGATCTTTTCGGGCCTACCCGCCGTCTATTCGGTCGAGGTGCAGAGAATTTGAGTATCCGAGTAATTTTACCTCCGCACCTAAGCAGGCTCGCAAATGTCCCCAAAGAGGTAAGTCTGGCCGTCGCGCAGCCAATCACGATGTCGTCCGTACTCGATGTACTCGAGGAGTACTATCCGGTTCTAAAAGGAACTATTAGGGACGGGAACACCCTCGAGCGGAGGCCCTATGTCAGGTTCTTCGCACTTGAAACGGACCTCAGTAATCAGGGTCTCGCCGAACCTCTTCCCGAACTGGTGGCAAGGGGTGAGGAGCCGCTGATTATTTTGGGAGCTATGGCTGGTGGGTAGCGGTTAGTCGGCCAGAGTCGGTCTCATGGCAGGCAACCCTGTGTGAGCCGTGAATGCCCATTTTGGAGACTCAATCGGGCAGTGGGGATCGAGCGGTATTCAGCTATCGGCAGAGTCGAATTACGCTATCGCACTGACCAGATAGTCCGCCTTTGAAATATCAGCCCGTAGGTTCAGGGGCCCAGCTGGTGATTCTATTTTTTAGATGCAGGGCGAGGTAGACGAGCCCGATTAGCGCCGGCACTTCGATTAGCGGTCCAACCACGCTAGCGAGGGCCTGACCGCTCGATATTCCAAAGGTGGCAATCGTGACTGCGATTGCGAGTTCGAAGTTATTCCCTGCAGCGGTGAAGGAAAGGGTAACAGTTTTTGAGTATGAGAGTTTCAGCCCGATCCCCAACAGGAATCCCACACTCCACATAATTGCGAAATAGCAGACCAGCGGGATGGCAATACGTAGGACATCGAGCGGATGGGTTACGATGTGTTGACCCTGCAGCGCAAAGAGCAAAATCACCGTGAAGAGCAACCCGTAGAGGGCAAATGGCGAGATCTTCGGTATGAAATCTGCCTCATACCATTTGCGCCCCCTTAGCTTCTCTCCGATACTCCTAGTGAGGTATCCCAACACAAGCGGAATGCCTAAAAATATCCCGACCGAAATTGCGATTGATGCGACGGAGAAGGAGACCAAGGCCTGGGAAAGCCCAAGTATTTTAGGGAGCTCCAAGAGATAGAACCAACCCAGCAAGGCATAGGCGACGATTTGAAAGAGAGAGTTCAAAGCCACCAGCACCGCAGCTCCCTCTCGGTCGCC
Organism: Actinomycetes bacterium; assembly: GCA_021823045.1. The sequence goes on from JAKAPB010000313.1 coordinate 2,778, forward strand.
GCAGGCGAGATCGTTCCAGACTAAGACCATTGCTATGCAGCGGGCCAAACCCACCAGAATTAGTCCGGTCCGGTAGGTGGGTTGGTTGGCGAGAAATATCCAGGCTAACGAGAACATTACCAGCGGCCCAATTAGCCAGTTGAGCACTATGGACGCCAGCAGCATCGTCCTGTCCGAGAAGCTCTTGTGGAGCTTGTCGTATCTAATCTTGGCCAATGGCGGGTACATCATAACCAACAGGCCGATGGCTATGGGTAGCGAAGTTCCCTGTAATGTGAGCGAGTTGAGGGCGGAGGATAGCTGAGGAATCAACTTGGAGAGCGATACGCCGAGCGCCATCGCCAACAGGATCCAGAGGGGCAGAAATCTGTCTACCCTTGACAGCCCGATCCGCTTGGCCCCCTGGACCTCAGATGGAGCTTTCGTAGAAGGTTCGGTTACTGGCACCCAGGTCTCTCCTTATTCGAAAAACTGGCCTTTTCTGCCAGAGCAATAAGCGAGTTTGCATAATCAATGAGGGACCTGGAGACTATTCGATAGTACGTATTCCTCCCGACGGCTTCGGATTCCACAATCCCTAGCTGCTTGAGGACCTTGAGGTGGTGTGAGATTGTCGGCTGCTTTGCTCCGGTGAGATCCACCAGGTGACATGTGCACAATGATTCATCGGCGAGTAGCTGGATGATCTCTCGCCTAAGCGGATCGGCAAATGCAAGGGATATATCAGGCTGCATTGATATAGACATAAGTTGATTATATCCTGAATCATCCTAGGCCAGCTATTAGCTTTGTAGCCGAAGGTGGCAAGAATTAATGGGAGGTCGGCCCAAGCCGATGGCAGAGGGTCACTAAGTTTTAATTCTGTTGGCCAGGAGCCAGTAACAGTTGACACTTTGCTATCCAGTATTCACTATACTTAACTGTAATGGCTAATACATACAGCATTGGCGAGTTCGCAAAACGGATTGGGCGTAGTCCAAGTACGGTACGGCGCTGG
>JAKAPB010000314.1 GCA_021823045.1 Actinomycetes bacterium
CCTCGTCGGTTTGAGCCTGCCCGGCGTCTTTACCGCCGGCCTTATAACCGAAGCGGTGTTTAATTATCCTGGCACCGGTTTTGATTTCTTCAATGCGGCTGTCAATCAGGACTATCCATTACTGCTCGGAATCATCTTGGTTGTAGGTGTCGCTACCGTGGTAGGTAACCTGCTCGCCGATCTGGCTTATGCAATCCTCGATCCTCGTGTCCGCTACGGATGATGAGGTTTTCTCATGAAACTATTCAATGTCGCTTCGAAGATATCTGTGACTAGGGGAAGAGTTGACTTTAGCCGATAAGACTGGCGAGATGCCAGAAAATGAGCCAGCGGGTGTCGATGCCCTCCCCGAGGGCGGTGAAGCGTATGTATCGGGGAGTGCCTGGAGGATGGTCCTTCGGAGCTTCTTGGACAACAAGCTCGCAGTGATAGGGATTACCTTCGTCGTCCTAATGGTCATATTCTGCTTCATTGGCCCACATTTTTATCACACTGATCAAATCAACACTTCGTACAACATAAATTTGCCTCCGGGCAAAGGACATCCCCTGGGAACGGACGAAAATGGTCGAGATGTCCTGGGACGGCTTATGGTTGGTGGGCAGAGTTCACTTGAGATCGGCTTTGCGGTCGCGATCATTGCCACCTTTATTGGGGTACTTTACGGTGCGATTTCCGGTTTTCTCGGTGGAGTAGTCGATACCGTGATGATGAGACTCGTCGACGTCATGCTAGCCATCCCGACACTTTTCATCCTGATCTACCTTGCATCGATATTCAAGCCAACCATCAAGCTTCTGATAGTGGTTATTTCCTTAGTCTCCTGGCTAGGACCGGCGCGCTTAGTTCGTGGAGAAGCGCTGTCCTTGCGTGTCAGGGAGTACGTAAAAGCCGTCAGGGTCATGGGCGGTGGAAGTAGACGAATTATTCTCCGCCATATCATCCCCAACACAATTGGGACGATTGTTGTCAATGCAACCTTCCAAGTCGCTGACGCAATTCTCGTAATGGCTAGTTTGAGCTTTCTCGGGCTGGGAATCCCGCCACCCGCAGCAAACTGGGGTGGAATGTTGTCAAACGGAGTCAACTTCATCTACGACGGGTACTGGTGGCTGATCTACCCAGCCGGACTGGCGATTGTGATCACCGTGGTGGCATTCAACTTTATTGGAGACGCACTACGGGACGCACTTGAGGTGAGACTCCAGAAGCGATGAGGATGCTCGAGACTTGATCCGGCATCGGAGCCAGCCTTGAAACTTGCTGCCTCTACTCGATCCGGAGATTAGCGACCTAGGACGAAAGTCTGAGACGGGCAGTACTGGCAGTTGTGAGTCGACCTATCGTGGTTTTTTCGATTTGGTCCTCGGCTATTGCGTTGAGTGTCATATCTCGAGTTGTTTCCAACTCCTTGGCTAACGTTGCGGTAGAGTTCCAATATGGCGGCGGGGACCTTCACTGGTGCTCACCGACGGGTAGTTTCGGGGGGCCTTCTTCACCTCACGAGCGGCGGGAGGACTCTTTGCTATGACCTTTGCGGGCTAAGCGAAGACGAGATCAACTGGGTGAAACCTCCGGTTTTCCGATCTACATCTGTACCGAGAGTCAACCGAGTAGTTTGAGGGCATGTTAATTTTCAAATAGCCGTCGGTCTCATTGCCAAGTTGCGAAGAGCGGTATGATCGCCCAAGAATGGGTTTGGGCGATCCTTGACCAGCTTTTGTCCTCTAGTGACACGGCGTTAACCATTTGATTATGCTTGGTCTGCAACAAGACTTGTGATGACTTGTCGCAGACTGCAGCGGGAGGTCAATTATGCCAACGTTGTCGCCTTGGAGAGGTCGATTGGAGTCTCTAACGGGAAGTGACACGCCGCCTGGTGGTCGGTACCAAAGTCCTGCATCGGTGGCTCTTGCTCTGCGCAAATTTCCTGGACAAAGGGGCACCTGGTCCGGAATCTGCAACCAGAGGGTGGATGGATTGCCGAAGGTATTTCTCCCCGGACGATCTCCCTCTTTTTAGTCTTCTCAATTTCCGGCTTGGCGACGGGTACGGCACTGAGTAGAGCTTTGGTATAAGGGTGGGCCGAGCGGTTATAGATGCTATCGCTGTCTCCGATTTCGACGAGTTTCCCAAGATACATGACGCCGACTCTGTCTGCCAGGTAACGTACGACGGAAAGGTCGTGGGATATAACCACATAAGTCAGATTATGGAGGTCCTGCAGATCCTTCATTAGATTAAGGACTTGAGAGCGGATAGAGACGTCGAGGGCGGATACTGGTTCGTCAGCAACTATTAGCTTCGGGTTTAGGGCCAGTGCCCTTGCAAGGCCAATTCGTTGTCGCTGACCTCCAGAGAATTCGTGTGGATAACGATCCATCGACTTGTCTGACAGCCCTACTTCCTTCAGCAGCTGGGAAATTCTTGCCGTACGTTCACGAGCCGTGCCGGTGGAGTTGATTCGGAGGGGTTCTTCGAGAATGGTCTTGACCCTCATTCTTGGGTCTAGGGAGGCGTATGGATCCTGGAACATCAGCTGCAAATGCTTACGTTCTGCCCTTAGCGCGCTTCTAGATAGAGCGGCGAGGTCTTTCCCTTCAAAGGTAATGGAGCCCTCGGTCGGCTTTTCAAGTGCGACCATCATCGAACCAGTCGTGGTCTTTCCACAACCTGACTCGCCGACCAAGCCCAGGGTGTCACCCTTGTAGACCATGAGGTTCATGTCGCTCACGGCTTTTAGGGTCCCGACCTTGCGCTGAAGGACCATTCCCTTGGTAACTGGATACTCCTTCGACACATGCGAGAGGGTCATCAGGGGGGTTCGAGAGGCTTCATTTTGCACGATGCTCTGCTTTGCTTGAGCGGGAACCGAGGGAGCGAGGGACTCTGGGACGATGGCCTCACCTTTATTTCCGACCGGGAAGAAGCACGAAAATGCGTGGAGGTATCCCGGGGGAGTTGACAGTTCTGGCTCCTCTTGCCGGCACTTGTCGGTGGCGTATCTGCAACGAGGCGCAAATCGACAGCCGACGAGTTCGTTCGAAAGGTCCGGCGGTAGTCCAGGTATCGAATAAAGGTGTTCCTCGGATTTTTCTTCAATGTCAGGGATTGAAGCGAGAAGTGCTTCGGTGTAGGGATGATGTGTATTCGCAAAGAGATCCATCGTCGACCCAACCTCGGCGACCTTTCCAGCGTACATCACCACGACTCGATCCGCCCTGCCTGCGATTACTCCCATATCATGCGTAACGAGCAGCATTGCCATGTTTAGCTTTGTCTTGAGCTGATCTAGCAATGCGAGTATCTGCGCTTGAATTGTAACGTCAAGTGCAGTGGTCGGCTCGTCGGCGATGAGCAACTTTGGTTCACAGGAAAGAGCCATCGCTATCATCACTCTCTGGCGTAGTCCGCCGGAAAGCTGGTGAGGATAGTCCTTAAGGCGTTCTTTTGGCCGCGGCATACCAACTAGGTTGAGTACCTCTTCGGCTCGATCCAGCGATTCCTTTCGGTTCGCTCCGCGATGAAGACGAACCGTCTCGGCAATTTGGTCGCCAATTGTTAAACATGGGTTCAAGGAGGTCATTGGATCTTGGAATATCATGCCGATATCATTTCCGCGGATCTTTCGCATGTCCTTTTCGCTGGCGTTTGAGAGCTCTTTGCCGTCGAAGTTGACACTTCCCCCGGCGATGTAGCCTCCCGGAGGGAGCAGCCGCATGATTGACATCCCGGTCATGGTTTTTCCACAACCGGATTCTC
>JAKAPB010000315.1 GCA_021823045.1 Actinomycetes bacterium
TGCAGGAGCTTCTTATCTGGCGACAACCGGCAATGAAGCCGGAGTGACGGCAGCTGAAATGGTCGAATACATGGTCGAGCAAGAGGACGTGCACACGATCATGCTCTTCCTGGAGGGAATCAATGAGCCAGACCGACTCGTTGCTGCCGGACTGAAAGCAATGGATCTGGAAAAGCCCGTGATAGTCATGAAGGTCGGAACCTCTGCTGAAGGAGCCACCGCTGCCATTAGTCACACTGCCTCATTGGCAGTATCTGATCGGCTAGCTGACGCAGTACTACGTCGAGCTGGCATGATTAGAGTTTATTCTCCAACCGAACTCGCCTATGTGACGGCAGCTTTTACTTCGCATCGCTTTCCAGCCGGAAATCGTATCGGGGTAATGACCGTCAGCGGCGGAGTGGGAGTCATGGTCACAGATCGAGCGGTCGAGTCTGGGCTAAGCTTGCCGAGGCCGAGCCCATCTGTCGAGCAAGTCGTCAGAGAACACATTCCGTCTTTCGGATCCGCTCTCAATCCGATTGACTACACCGCAAACGTAGTAAACAACCCAGACAGCTTTAACGCCGTGCTCGGCGCTGTCATCGCCGATGACGCCTTCGATGCAGTAATCGTCTCCGGAACTTCTACAGCTACCGCCGCTACTATGGCTGTCTCAATACAGAAAGCCCATTTAACTACTACGAAGCCGATCTTGGTATATAGCGCGGAGCGAGAGATAGTTCGGACGTTGGTAACCAATGGCGTTCCAGCGTTTGAAGATCCGGTCCTTGCTGCGTCAGCGATGAGTGAACTTTTTAAGTATCGTCTACGCATGAAGGAGCCGCGTCTCCCACACCCACTCCTGTCCAAGGGAGCTCCGAAGGAAGCGTCAGGGCAAGTGCTAGCGGCCTCAGCAACCCGTGAACTGCTAATCCAGGCGGGCCTTCCCCTCGCCAGAGAACTATCTACATCGACGGCTGATGCTACCGTAGAAGCAGCGGAAGTGCTGGGGTATCCGGTGGCCGTAAAACTAGACCCGCAAATCTCGGCGCATAAGTCTGACATTGGTGGAGTTCGTCTATGGCTGCAAAATGCTGATCAAGTGCGAGAAGCGGTAGGGGGATTGTTTAGCTTGATCGGACACAACGAACTGGCCAATCGCCCGGCACTTATCGTCCAAGAGATGGTTGCCGCGGATGTTGAGTTAATGGTTGGCGGGACTAGAGATGTTGGACTTGGTCCAATAGTCGTGGTGGGTGTCGGCGGAAGATTGGTAGAGATTCTCGACCAAACCGCTATCGGGCTCGCTCCCTTGGCCGAGGGAGAAGCTATGAGGTTGATGCTTGAGCTGTGCGATGGGCGATTGGCCTCAAATGGCCGCGGCCTTTCTGGCCATGCACTGAAAAAAGTGGCCTCCGCCCTCGAAGGTGTGTCAAGGCTTCTAGTTGAACACCCAGAGGTCCTTGAAGTAGATCTCAATCCCCTGATCGTTACCCACGACCGCGTCGTCGCTGTTGACGCTTTGGTCAGAACTTCCGCTATCTAATCTTCGGGCCGGGTTTGCACACCACCCATGTGCAAACCAATTCGGGTCGACCCTGCAATCCGACCTGAAGCCAATTTCAGTACTGGTCAGGGGAATGACTTGCTGCGAGGGCGACGGTTCCTTTCTGGGCGAACCACAGCGACCTCTTCTATGTTAAGAAACTGTGCTCCCGACCGCAAAAGCCAGCGTATGAGTAATCCAATCCCTAATAAATGCGACTGACGCAACAATGAGGTGGTCGACTTTGGACCTAATCAGAAAAGTCAACTGCCAAACGTATTTAACATGAGAATGCCAGGCCAATAAATTAATGATGCGTCCTCACTGAGCTGTCTCTACTAGCGATTGGAATCGCTACGCTTCGGGCAGTGAGGGTATAGGATCGTGTCGTGGGATCGTTCTTCGGCCAAAAAACTTGCCCGAGGGAAGCAATGCTTGCTCTTGCGGTCCTCCTTGGTGGGTGCGGACAAGTAGCACAAATAGCAAATGCACATTCAGCCACATTGCCCCAAGTCCAACACACCTCATTTGCTGGAGAAGGGTGTTCGAAATCCAACTTCGGGAATTACGGACTCTCCCAGTCCATGAGTGGAGCTATCTCGTCGTGCTTACGCATTAGCGCAGTCCCTAGTGGCTCATACTCCATAGCGCTGTATCAAATTCCCTCTCCAAAAGGGAGCGCTTCGGCCGCAAAAGGTTTAAAGATTCCTACCGGAGGCGCTACAAATCCCGAGGTGAAGTTGGCCCTATCTCCAAGCTCGGGGCCTCCTGGAACCAGGGTCCAGGTGACTGGCAGGCTAGTTAGTCCGCCTGCCCAGCAGGTAGCACACGCTAATTTGTGTTGGGACAGTTGCGCAAAGGGTCTCCAGTACTCTGGAGTAAGGTTCAAATGGCTCAATCCGACCACTTTCGAAACCAGTATGGTCGTCCCGAATGCGCCATGGATTACAGTCAACCCCGTCAAGATAAGTCCGCTGATCTCCGGGAATTACGCCATTGGAGCACAGTGTCTAGGTGTCCTATCTGGCTGCGCCTTAGGCAGTTCGGAAGGCTCCGCCACATTCCACTTATCGGTTCCTAAAGGATCAACTTCCTGGTGCAAAACGACTTCAAACTGCGCCTTTCTTGCGACAAGTCCTAAGGAGGCTTTCCCGGGCGATGTCATAAAAATAACGGGTTTTGCCCCACTGCTGTCGGTGATTGGGTCGGATCACCCCTTTGTGTTCCAACTACAGATGAATCCCGGTGGGCCCAAGGGACCAGAAGTGAGCATAAGGAAGACGACCAAGCTCAATTTTTCGATAAACAATATCTACTTCGGCCATGCTCCGCTGAGAGTGCTAGCCCCTCCGACCTTCGCCAGCTTAGGCAACTTGACGCCCACCGCATTGGTCTCTGCGGGTCTGCCACCGATATCTACCGGTCCAGCAGGTAGCGGTCTCATCGAATGGTGCGGAAAAGGAACTGTCAATCTCGTAGGACGAAACGGAACCACCACCATCTCAACAGCCCCGGTAGCTCCACTGCTAAAACAGCTCGGCTTTGGATCGGTCGGACCTCCTGGATCGCCCCCCAGTTGTGATGCGGTATCGTCCGAAGGGGCTGGGGCTGTTCCGAAGCTGGTAGTTGCGGCCTTTACTGTGGCGCCAGAGAAGTATGCCCCACCAATTGCTGAAGTCGCACTCATGACAAAAAATGGCGGAGCGACCTGGGGGGCAGTTCCGGTTCCCAAAGGCGCCAGCATGGACGGCTTCGGTGGATTTCGCTACCAAGGTACTCTGCTTGAGCTCCTGTACCAACGTGACTTTTCACCTAATCTGCCTCCTTCGACAATCGCCACTCCCCTTGTGGAAGGGACCAACAACGGAGGGGGCACCTGGAGGGCTCATAATCTATCGTGTCCTACTGCTGGACCCTGTGTCTCATTTGGTCCTTTTACCGACGGCAACTGCGCCGGAGCAATAGGCTCTGATCAGCCTCTCATATATAGCCCCAACCACGGCAAAACGTGGCTCCAACCAAGTTGGCCCAGAAACCTACGGACCTGCTCCGCAACCCAGCTCGCCACGATATCGCCTGGCCGGGATCTGCTTGTTGAGTCCGATTCACAATACTTGCTTCGGGTTTCATCAAAGGGCGGAAGGACTTGGACCGATGTCAGCATGCCCTTGCCTCCTGGCACCAACCCAGGCTTTCCCTTTGGAGTTGGAGGCCCGAGTCTA
>JAKAPB010000316.1 GCA_021823045.1 Actinomycetes bacterium
GCCGTAGAGGTATACGACTTCGCCCTCGAATGCATCAAAGTTGACCGAAACCAGGACAGGATAGTGCCCGAGCATCACAACGGCATCGCGCACCATTACGACCTGTCGTCCCACTTTATCACCCGGCCTAATGCTAGGCCATGCCTCTCCTAACCGAGTCGATATCCGCCTCGACCATCATCTGGACGAGTTCAGGAAAGTCGACCTTTCGACTCCAGCCGAGAGCATCCTCGGCCTTCTTTGGCTCCCCAACCAACAGATCAACCTCTGCTGGGCGCACAAAACGTTGATCTAGGCGAACGTATTTCTGATAATCGAGTCCAGCCGCAGCGAAGGCAAGCTGGCAAAACTCCCTCACCGAGTGAGTTTCTCCCGTCGCAACCACATAATCCTCGGGCTGTTCCTGCTGGAGCATCAACCACATAGCCCGAACGTAATCGGCGGCAAATCCCCAGTCCCTCTGGGCGTCCAAGTTTCCCAAGGCCAAATGATCAGCCAGACCGGCGACGATCTTGGCCACTCCAAAGGAGATTTTCCGGGTGACAAACTCTAGGCCCCTTCGAGGCGATTCGTGGTTGAAAAGGATCCCAGAACAGGCGAAGAGATCGTAGCTCTCCCGGTAGTTGACGGTTATCCAGTGCCCATAGACCTTGGCGACGCCGTATGGGCTGCGGGGATAGAAAGGCGTAGCTTCGCTCTGGGGAACCTCTTGGACCTTGCCGAACATCTCCGACGACGAAGCCTGGTAGAACCTAGCCTCCGGAGCTACCGCTCTAAGGGCGTCTAACAAACGAGTGACCCCTAAGGCCGTCGTCTCTCCGGTGAGAACGGGCTGACCCCACGAAGTCTGGACGAAGGACTGAGCGGCCAAGTTATACACTTCGTCTGGCCGATGATCCCTAAAAACAGTTAGCATCGAACCTTCGTCCAACAAATCACCTGGGACCAATACGAGCTGATCTTGGATATGGGCTATGCGTTCGAAGTTCAAAGTGGAGGACCGCCTGACCATGCCCACGACGTTATACCCCTGCTCGAGGAGAAACTCTGCCAGATAGGATCCGTCTTGACCGGTAATGCCAGTGATAAGTGCAGTCTTTGTCATCGTGAACAATCTAGTACCGTTGGAACTTTACCAAGATTAACTCGCCCTTATCTATCCTTCCAAGCTGGCGGACGCCTGTTGAGAAAAGCATCGATACCCTCACGAGCATCCTCGGTCTGATTTATCAGTCCTAGCATCGAGTGGAGGTAGCTCAACTCGAGCTGCGATCCGCCAGATAACAAGTTATAAAAGGAACTCTTCCCTAAAGCCAATGTCGCAAGTGAACGAGAGGCCAAATTCTCGGTCAATCTTCTAACCTCGTCTCTCAACGATGGCCTCGGGTAAACAAAGTTTACGAATCCCTGTGCCAGCGCCTCGTTGGCGTCTATCCGCCTCCCGGTCATCATCATCTCGAGGACTAGCCGAGGATTTGCGACGCGCAGAAGGGGGACAGAGATAATGAATGGCCAAACTCCCACTCCGACCTCAGGAAGGCCGAAATGGGCTTCATCTGAGGCGATAACGATATCACACGCCGAGGCGAGTCCAAACCCCCCAGCGAGAGCGTATCCGTCCACCTCCGCGACAATCGGCCTCGGACACTCCCACATCGCCCTGAATAGCCGAACCAAACCTCCCCTTGCGTTATGAGCGCCCAAAAAATCGTCGCCCACCCTCATATTGGAGAGGTCGACGCCCGAGCAGAAACTCTCGCCAACGCCACCAGTAATGACGATCGCCCTTACTGAGTCGTCGTTGGACGCTTTCTCTATCGCCTCAATGATCCCCGAGAGCATCTCCCAGTTGAGGGCATTTTTCCGATCTGGACGCATAAGGGTGAGCCAGAGTACGCCCCCACTGAGTTCTTGGGAAAGCCAATCGCCGCTCGAGTATGCAAAAGATTTCAAATCGCTCATCTAGGTAGGTTAACATCTGTGGACGCGTCAAATACTGCATCCCAACTTTGGATCTTGCTTGTTACACCACGGCAAAGTCTACCAATCGGCCCTGGCACCAGTCTGGACTTCACCTTGAGGCCAACAAAGAACTGCTGGCTCAAGAGGCTATAAAACTTTTGGGGGAACCTAGCCTCTCGCTGAGGCACAAGGTTAGCCCCTTGACGCAGTATCCCGACGCGAGCGCATGTCGGAGTTGGCGGATCTCAACTGGCCGTTGACCTGTCCGTTATAGCGTGAGCCGGAAAGAGACTACATTGCATGCATATCCAATTCCAACTTCACTGCGGACCTCCGAACCCTCGCTCCCTGGACAGGGTCAGAATCGACTGTGGAACGAAAGAGTTGTACGACCAACCGTAAACTACAGTTTCCCGCTGACTTGTGAAGCTCAAAGCAAGCAGGTCGGTGATTTTCAGACTAAAGTACCATCAGTTCGTCTTATTCCTCGTGCAAGTAAGGACCCATGTCCGAGCCTGGCCCCAAGTTACGAGCAACACTCGATAGCCAAGTTGCTCGATACGACAAGAGCGAATTAGGTGCCGACAACTCACCCGGACCTCGCGATTCGGTAAAAAGTCTGGGTCACCTCGCTACCTGAGACAAATCCTCCCAAGTGTTGGCCATGATAAGTTACAAGTCTCTGGAAACCTCGCCAAATACGATCCCGAAAGGCCTTGGGTTTCATCGTGAGCGGGTTCGATTTCTTCCTCTAGTTACCGACCCGACCACTCACTCGCCATTCGCTTGGCTACACTGGGATAACTTCAACATTTGAGCTAGAGAACACCTGGTGGCACCGAAAAATATGACCCAGATCCAAGAAGTGGCCGACTCCAAGAAGCAAAAGGATTCCGAGTTGCTCTCCGAATCGGCTAAGTCGACCCGAATGCCCGCCGCTGAAAGAAAAAAACTTCTCATCAGCCAAGCCGTGGACACCTTCTCCATCAGAGGCTTTCACGCTACTTCGATGGAGGATGTAGCCATCGCATCCGGTGTCACTAAGCCGGTCATCTATCAACACTTCAGATCGAAGCGTCACCTCTACGTAGCGATTCTGCGTCATGTTGGTCTCGAAATGAAAGAGGTCCTATCTCAGGGCACTAGCAAAGCCAACGGCGGTAAAATGCGGCTTTACGCAGGAATGGAGGCCTACTTTAGGTACGCTTTCGAAAACGCGACCGCTTATGAACTGCTCTTCGGCTCTGGTGGTCGCCGTGATCCCGAATTTCGTGACCTCGTTGCGGAGATCGAGCAAGATTTGGCCGCTCACGTCACTTCGACCATAGACGTCGATCTCGACCCCGAACACAGGGAGATGGCTGCCGTTTCGATCATGGGGATTGCGGAAGCGGTAATGCGACTCTACTTCGCTAAGTATCCCCCGTCAGCACTAAGCAAAGAGCAGCGACCTCCATTTGTCGGTTCTAGCGCCGAAATATGGTCGAAAAGAGCCGCCGATCTCGCCTGGGCAGGATTAAGGGCCATACATCGGGACTAGCCCCGAGCCCGCCATTAGCTCGTGGTATTTGGCGACACCTCAGAGTTCAAAATTCCGATACACGTCTACATAGCGCTCAATCAGAAGCGGAAGGATCTTTGCGATGACGGTCTCTTGAAAGTGGCTCGAATTCCGATGGTCTTCAAAGGCGGCCTCGTCGAGGTACTGCTCGTAGATTGCAAATGCATTCTCATTTGCTGTATGTCGGAGAGGCTGATAACTAACACAACCCTCCTCCGCCCTGC
>JAKAPB010000317.1 GCA_021823045.1 Actinomycetes bacterium
GCTACTCGGCACTTCTTCGATTGGTGCCCCCCAATTACTTGGGAATACCAATATAAGCTCGCTCCGGCTGGATCCGTTCACTTTATCGAAACTTTTCTAAAACTACCCGTCTAGCAGCTACTTTGTGAGCCTCCTTCGCCAAAAGTACGAGCTTCGCAGCAACAATTCCTACGTTAGCTCCCTAGTAGGCCGAGTTTTTAGAACTGATATATTACATATTGGGACCCAAAAGCCGCTCGACTGATCGACGTTAAGGCGTCACGAGACCGCCTGATGGATCGCCTGGTACTCAGAGAAACAGAAGAACCGCTCGCGATGCACCTCGATGTTTCACCAAAGGAAGGTAGAACTTGCGTTGTCCCTGACTTTGCCCCTTGCCATGTCACTTTTTCTTTAACAGATTTGACCAACCAAGACATTGGTCTGGACAAGAGAGGTAGGTCGGAATAAAAAGTTGTAGCAAGAACCTCAGAAAAAGTTTGCCGACGCGAACTTGGTGACAAAAATCCCCGTTCGGAAGGATGGAGCGATCCACTCCCAAATACTCGAGCAAACTTGGCTTCGTTATTAAGGTCCGAGAAGGTCATTTTAAATGAGGACCCTCCATGATCGGTAGGCTGAGCCAAGCGGCCCACCATTGTTGCAACGCTCTTTGGCGTCCCCTTAGGCCTTAGCTCTGCCGCTGGTGGGGGTGAGTCCGCTTCACCTCGCCATTAGAGGGACTTACAAGCCATTAGAGGGACTTACAAAATTCGCTTATAGGTGTCCGAACCTGATTGACCTTGGAACATTTCCGCCCTGCGTTGCATATACGCCGGCGAGCTGTTTCACAGTTGGCTCGCTGTGACCGTAGGACTTAAGTACAACCTGGAGATCATCGCAGGCCCCTTTCACCAACTCACCGCAGGCCTCCACTCGTTCCGGTGTAACTCGAGAACTCGGACCAGAAATTGAAATACTGGCGATGACCATGCCATCTTTACCAATTACCGGTGCGGCCACACCGGTAAGGCCAACCTCCAACTCCTCGTTGGCGATTGCATATCCCCTGATGCGGATCACTTCAAGTTCTTTTCGGAGCTCGTCGGGCTGGGAAACACTTCTCTCGGTTGGAGAAAGTAGCGTCCTCGAGAGATACTCGTCCAGGTCGGCCTCATCGGACCAAGCCAAAAACACCTTCCCATCAGAGGTGCAATGAAGCGGGGTTCTCATGCCAATCCAGTTCATATTCACGATCAGCCTGTCGGGGGTAACCTGATCAAGGGTCAACGACCAGTCACCATCCCTTACCGCTAGCGTCGCCGTTTCTCCCGTGCTCTCGGCCAATCCCTGTAACACCGACCTCGTCGATTCAAGGAAACCGACTCTAGCCAAACTTGCGGTCGAGGCTTGAATAAACGCCAATCCGAGGGTATACCGCTCCGTCACAGGCTCTTTGGCCACGAAACCATATGCGAGCAAGGTCCCTAACAGTCTCGACACGGTAGCTTTGTGCATTCGCACCTCTCGACTGAGTTGGTTTACTCCAATAGGCTCAGATAAGGTACTTATATACGAAAGAAGCCGCAAAGCCCGCTCTACCGACTTGACAGTCGCCGGCTCGGTTAGAGACTCTTCCTCATTTACCATTTGATTGCTTCAACTCGCCCAATTCATGTAACTCTCTTCTAACTGGGAGGACTATTTGTTACTCGTCACCCAGACCGGGGATGACCAAGCCATCTCACCATCCACCAGAAAGAGTCGGACGTAATAGGCGTGATCTTCAGTTATTGCTTCCCGCCAGGTGGTTGAAAAGTCGGTGGTTTTCATGCTCTGGAGCCCTCCAGTCCCCAGCTGGACGGCCAGTCGCATCTTCCCATCGTCGAGGGTCGTGACCCCACGATCACTAAGTATTGAACCAAGTTCAACTTTGGATCCTCCTGGCACTAGGTCTATGGCCAAAATAGCGTCCCGCCTGCCTATGACGGTCATCTCGACCCCACCTCTTTGTGCGCCATACTGCGAAGAGAAGTTACGAGTATGGGCGCTCCATCGCACGAAGTCCTCGCCGACCTCTACGATTTCTGGAGACCAAAATGGCGTCAGCAAGACCTTTGCGTCGCCATAGAGTCGAATTCCCCCCGACCAATCGATAGTTGGAACCGCCAAGTTGGTCCACTCGATGCGCAATGGCACACTGATCCAGTCGTTAGGTAAGTCAATTTCCGGCTGGAATGTCTTTACGGTCTCGCCGTCTCGGACGATATCGACCCTTGCAACGTCTGTATACCCTTTGGCATGGACATCGATCTTTACTTCATCGGTCGGCCCGGTTTCAGAACCCATAAAGGCATCATTTAGCCGCACGTCTAACACTATGTCCCTAGTAGTAGCGGCAATTGTTCGGCGGTCATGTAGTGCAGAGAATATCGACTTACGATCTAGGGAGTCTGCAAATGCGCCTACGTAGCTGGCCCCGTTTCCATGATCCGATGATGCGATGAAGCCGAATCGATGCCCCCTCTTCAAACCATCGATGACGAAAGTGTTCGCCAAAGTGCCATCTGAGTATTGTCGGAAACAGCCGTCCATTTCGTAATTCCCGCGACAGGCTTGAAAGATCTCCACGAGCCTCATCAAAGCATCGTCACGATAATTCCAATCAAAAGGAACCATTGCGGACCCTGGATGATGGGGAATGGTAATGACCCGCTGATCGTCCAGTTCATGAAGGTGCTTCCACAGACCATCAGGTTTCTCGGTCAACTTTGCGCTGGAAGAGAAGATAGCTACACCCCTCTTCAGCGACTCGTAGATCACATTCTGATGCCCAGTACCACCGGTCCACTCAAAACCGTAAAATGGAACAAACACGTCAGGTATATGGAGCACGTCAGCGATCTTTTGAATCATCGCCCATTGGTAGGTAGATGTATTTTCTGCATGGTCCGTTACGGCCCAAAAGTCGTACTCGCAAACATCCCAGGCATAGTGGTAGAAATCATCTAAGGTCGGTTCGTCGCCAGCCGTACAGCGGCTAATCAAGGAGTGCCTATGAAGGTCTCCCCAGTAGAGGGAGTACGCTTTATCTCCAACCTGGGTGGTATACCGCTCCGCCTTTTTACCGTTCCTTGCGACCACCCAAGGTCGGTCGTAGGGAGACCCGACCTTGGGTGGAAGGGCTTTGAACTCAGCTAAAGTACGAAGCTCACCTACTCGCCTCGCCTTCTCGGCAGGAGAAGTTGCAAGCACAGAGAGGGTCCCTACTCTGATTCCACCGGGACGATCGACGGTATTCCAAATAACTTCGCCATAATGTTCGCGTAGCTCTGGCCGCTCGGCACCGCCGAAACCGTCTTGCCATTCAAGGCTCTGTTCCCGCCTCCCATCCTCCTTCCAGGCAACCGCCAAAACGTCGCTATTTGATGCCAGTGCTACCTCTTCGAGTGGCCCATCACCTCCTTCGAAGTGAACAGGGCCCGTCCAATCACCGGATTCGAATACTTGAACGACGCTTTCCCAGTAATAAAGCATCAGCGGCAGGCGCCTTATGATGCGATAGGCGACCACCACCTGGGACCCGTCGACAACGCAAAGCTTCGGCAGTGCCGAAGGTGACATCTTGTGCATTGCGCCGGGTCTCGGCTGCTCATACCACTGGTCCGAATCGGCGCTCAAGGTATAGACCTGGATATCCGCGGTAACGTTTGGTGAAAGGTCGGCCGGAATTGCCCTACCATCCGCCTTGGTCTGGCCCGCTA
>JAKAPB010000318.1 GCA_021823045.1 Actinomycetes bacterium
TTGAAGGCCTCGATCTGTACCGAAGTAGCGTCTGACGCCCTCCTAAGGGAGGCGACAGTGAATCTCTTTGACATCGAAGTCAGAAAGTACTCGAGCGCCTTTGCGGTGATCTCGTCGGCATTCTCCTGGAATCCAAATGGAGTGTCCAAGAGTGAGGCCGTAATCTCTCCGCCTGCTAGTCCTCCAAGTAGTTCTCTGTGCACCTTGACCATCGTCGGTGCGGTCTCGCCCGAACCCATGATCACGAGCTTGCCCCTGGTGCTATCTGCGCTCTGGCTCACCTGAGCACCCCATCTTTTATCTCCTGGTCGATAATCGTCGCCACCTCTTTTGGATGCTGAGCGTGCAGGTCGTGATCTGCGCCCTTGAACCACTGCGTCTTGACGTCGGGCTTTATCGTCAATATCTCCTTGGCCCAATACTCCTTGGCATCGGTCATTTCGTCCTGAGACCAAGCGAGCAACAGTATCGACCCGAGCGGCATCAAACTGAATGCCTCGATTGGATCGTAACTCCAGAGTCCTTTAAGGATCTCCATGTGGTTCGAGCGGCTCAAGTGGGGCTTAATTGTCCCATCGGGAAGAAGCTCCATGTTGGCCAGCATCCCCTCGATAGCGTCTTCGGACCAATCTGGATGCCTGGATCGCACGAATCCCTCAAATGTCACATAGGGGAGTCCAAGGAGGTCCGGCGGGGCTAACCTCTCCCGGCACTCCTCCCAAGCGGTTATGTGTTTGAACATCGGGACTACCCCGCCGTCGATCAGCACGACACCCGAATAACGGCCACTGGATCGCCTAGCTTCTTCAAGGACCACCGAGGCCCCCCATGACTGACCCACTAGCACTGGGTTGGACCAGCCTTCGATCGTAGAGGAGAGGTATTCTGCCAAATCAAAGAGGTCAGAGCAGACCTCGTCGAAGCCATAGCCCGAATCCGGCTTGTCCGATCGTCCGTGCCCCCGCTGGTCGAGCGCTGCGACCCGGTATCCTAACTCACTTAACTCCTCAGCTAGTGGCCAAAAGAGCTTGGCATTGGAGGCTAGACCATGAACGAGTATCAGACCTCTTTGGGTCCCTTCCCATAGGTCGTATGAGATCTTTACGCCTAATTTTGATTCAAAGGTCTGAGTTTTCGGCAAGGTGTGCACGAGGTTTAAAAACATTCAAACCACTGTGGTAATTCCGGAGCGAGCCCTATCTGGGACTTTGTATATTCGTTGCATACTCGATGGGAGTGGATGGAGTCGTCCTTTTAGAACCTACCACCCAGCGGACCAATGGCGCGTGTCTCGGAAAATTGCTGGCTAGCATGACCGCCTGAGGGGGAATTAAACGCCTAGGAGTAGCGTCAATTATGCGTATCGTTGATGAGGCTAGGCTCTCCCGAGAGCTCAGCCGATATGTAAACTCTGAGCCGAGGGTCGTTGCGAGCGGCAACTTCGCTACCCCAAAGAGGTTGCTTGAGATTTTCGACCAGAATGTCGAGCGCTACCGTCTCTTTGTGCTAAATGCCCAGGACCCGATGCCGAGTCGAACCGGAGTAATCCACGAGACCCCTTTTGTCGGGCCCGGATTTCGGAACTCCGGTAGGCAACTCGACTACCTTCCAATGCGACTTTCACTCGTTCCTCAACTCTTCGACCGATCCCGAGCGCCAGATGTGGCCTTGATACACACCTCCTCCCTCATTGGTGGAAGGGTTTCCCTCGGTATCGAGGTGAACATCATGGTCGCAGCGATAGAGCGAGTCAGGTTTCGTGGTGGCGTGGTTATCGC
The DNA here is from genome assembly GCA_021823045.1 of Actinomycetes bacterium. Next base: position 1,779 of record JAKAPB010000318.1, read on the forward strand.
TCAAATTAATAGAAACATGCCCTACACCTTTGGTGACGGCGAGATAGACGCAGAACTGATCGATTATGCGATCGAAGTAGATCAGGAACTGCCCTCGCCCGTCGCATCGACGGCCGACGAAATAGCGCAGGGCGTCGGAGGCTACGTTGCGGAGATAGTAGGGGATGGAGCGACCCTTCAGCTCGGGATTGGGGCGATCCCAGACGCCGCTTTGGCGGCGCTTACCCACCGAAAGGGATTAGCCCTCTGGTCCGAGATGTTTTCCGACGGCGTTTTGGCACTCGAGAAGAAGGGGGCGACAGACCAGTCTCGGCCACTGGTGGCTTCGTTTTTGTTCGGGTCTCCCGAGCTATACACGTGGGTCGATAGGAACCCAAGGGTAAGGCTCTTTCGGACCGAGGTCACCAACGACCCGGTCCGCATCGCCGAACACCACCAGATGACGGCGATAAATACCGCTATCCAGGTCGACCTATTCGCACAGGCCAATGCTAACCACGTCAAAGGGAAGATCTATTCGGGATTCGGAGGGCAGACGGACTTCACCGTCGGCGCCTTGCATTCCAAGGGTGGACACGCCGTTATTGCACTTGGATCTTGGCACCCAAAGTCGGACACCTCGACGATCGTGGGCTGTATCGACGGTCCGGTCACCTCTTTCCAGCACTCAGCGCTCGTCACTGAATGGGGAAGTGCTCACATCCTCGGACGGAGTCAGCGTGCCCAGGCGAGGTTGATAATCGAAAACATCGCCCACCCTCGGGCAAAAGAGGAACTTAGGCAAAAGGCAATTCACCTCGGATTGACTTAGTCGGTGAACAGAGGCCGACCAGTAGGAGTGGAATAGGCTGGTCAGCACCCCCTACTTGGCACCAGATGCTTTTAGTATCCTGTCGATGAGCGAGCTGACGGCTAGCGACTTCTCCTCGTTCCAACTCGGCTCGCTTCGCTTCAGTATCGCTTGGGAGACGGATTCGACCATCTCTAAGTAGGGGTCTGACTCTCCGACTACGACCGACCTCTTTTCGCCGTGGGAATCGGTGAAAATATAGCTGTCGTCGGTGAAACCGGGGGTGCAAGCCCGATTGATCTCGATCGACTCCTTATCCTTGATTATGAGCAGTTGCTGCTCCTCGGCTGACGCGAAGGAGCAGAATACATCCGCAGTGGCGCCGTTTTCGTACCCCAGTGTTATGGTGATTACCTCCTCGGAGGCATCCTCTGGCGCTGCGATCTGATTGGGCTTAGATCTGGTGGTGATCTCATTTGGATTCGGCCCTAGCAGTTCCACTATCGGTGCGAGGGCGTATACCCCAACGTCTAATAACGCACCCCCGCCCTTCGACCTCGACCACCGATAGTTAGAGTCTGCACAGTTGAGAGTGCCCGAAAATATCGAGACAATATGTTGGATCTTCCCGGAGTCACCCTGGGCCGCTCTTGCGATAGCTGAGCGATGCCTGGTGTGGTAGGAGGTCATGTAGGCCTCTGCGAGGATTCGGCCGTGAGACCTGGCGTAGTGGTAGAGTTCCTTTGCCCTATGGCTATCTACTGCCAGTGGCTTCTCGCACAGCACGTCTTTGTTGTGGTCGATCGCCGTCTTGATCCAAGTTTCATGGAGGTGATTTGGTAGCGGAAGGTATACCGCGTCGACCATCGGGTCTTTGAGCAGGTCCTCGGGATTGGTGTATAGTTTCGCTTCGGGTAGTTCATTTTTGTAGTAGTCGATATTGGATGAAGTCTGAATTGCCGAAATTGTGGAGCTGGTGGACTCGAGCATCGCGGGGACTACCGCAATTTTGGCCACGTAAGACCCGGCGCCCAAGACCCCCCAACGCAAAGATTGCCGTTCAGTTGTCACCCGTTCGCCAGTCATTTGTTTTCTAGTCCCTCTTCAACTCGACGGTAATACCACCATTTTTTGACGAGTATTGGACCGCTTCGAGGACTTCGATGACCCGTC
>JAKAPB010000319.1 GCA_021823045.1 Actinomycetes bacterium
AGCCTTGGATCTCCCCGACCTGTTTATCTCCCTACGTAGTACCAATTCGGACTCACCGTCGCTAAACAGACCAGTTACCTCTGCTGACTCCTCGCCTTCTCGGATCATTTCGGGAGTAGCTTTCGAGCCCAAAAGGAGCTCGATGGCGCTGACTATCATGGTCTTCCCCGCGCCCGTCTCCCCGGTCAAGGCGATCAAACCACCGGGAAGGTCCATTTCGACCTCACCTATTACCCCAAGATTCATCACCCTCAATACAGAGAGCAACCCCTAAACCCCCATCTCTTTGGAGTCCAAACCGAACTTAACCTTGAGGATCTCATGGAAGCGCCGATTGTCAAATGTAATCAAGTGAGCACTCCTAGTGGCCCTTTTGCAAAGGACGGAATCCCCACTGGAAATAGTTGCGACGTTTTGTCCATCGATCATCACAGAAGCGGGCGGGCCATCACACATCTTCAACTCGATGCTTTCTGTAGGAGCCAATAACATGGATCGATCAAAGAGCATATGAGGCGATATCGGCGTCAAAAGTATCGCCTCCAAGGTCGGCGAAGCTATCGGTCCCCTGGCGGAGAGATTGTATCCCGTTGATCCGGTGGGAGTGGCTACGATCAGCCCATCAGTGTCATAGCGCAAAAAGTGAGTACCCGCTATTTCGACCGAAACCTGAATAACGTGTCCCGAATGCAACCTTTCGACAACCAGTTCATTAAGAGCGGTAGCGTTTCGAATTGGTCTCAGATCGTCATCGTGGCGGCCCCAGGCCGAATGGAGCTCCGGATTGCCAGTGACAGTAACCGACAAAGTCATTCTTCTTTGGATTCGATAATCTCCTCCAAAGTACCTAGCCAACGCCGTGCCAAGATCCTTGGGTTCAATCTCGGTGAGGTAACCCAGCCTACCCAGGTTTACACCAAGTATTGGAAGTTCCCACAGTGATCCAATCTCGACCGCACGTAGCATGGTGCCATCGCCGCCGAGGCTGAGGATTAACTGGCATTGCTCCACTGCGCTTGGATTGTCCTCAAGATAGACGACGCTGTGGCCGAGCGACTCCAGCAGCTTCTTTGAACTCGCGGCTAGTTCTTTGGCCTCACTTCTATTCGGGTGTACAACAAACCCAACTGTGGTCACGGCACAAACCTAGCTTCCACGAGCAAACAACTACCTAATCTTCCTGGCGCCTTACTTCAAGAAATAATTTGGAGCAGCCGACACTTAATTGGCAATTCAATTGAATCACCAACGTGCATCTTATGGCCGATTAGGGACGGCGGCCACAGCCGAATCTACCAGTGCATCGAACGAAAAATGATCTATCGTTTCGACGGTATCGACTGTCGCACAAATGAAGAACTCTTGATTCCCAGCAGCGCCGCGTAGCCTAGAGGGTGTCATCCCTCCAACTCGAAATCCGACCCCTCTAAGCAACTCTGCTGCGTCAAGAAGAACTGAACCCCACAAAGAAGGATCTTTAATTACCCCCTTAGCCCTAGAAGCGTCCCGGTGCCCAACTTCAAATTGGGGTTTTACTAACAGAACTAGATGGCAGTGGCTATTTGGGCGGCAAATCCGATAGAGGTCATCAACAACTGAACGAATAGAAATGAACGAAAGGTCCGCCGTCACCAAGTCGTAACTTTTGGGAACCGGATCAACTGGGACAAATCCCCGAATATCGGTCTGTTCAAGAACTAGGACCCGTTGGTCGCTCCTAAGTCGACTATCGAGTTGGGCTCGTCCCACATCAATTGCGACTACGAGCTCGGCGCCCCTTTGCAGTAGGCAGTCGACAAAGCCGCCCGTTGAGGAACCTATATCCATACAGGTCCACCCAGCCGGGGTCAGCCCAAACTCATCAAGAGCTCCCTCTAGTTTTTCGCCTCCCCTACCCACAAAACGATTCTTCTTCGCCACCGCTAGCTGATCAGATCGAAAAATCCTGCGCGCAGCTTTCTCGGCTGTAGACCCGTTAACTAGGACTTGACCCGATCCGATTAACTCCTGTGCCATGGCACGGCTCAAAGCCAATCCACGTTCGACCAGAGCCTGGTCAAGCCTGGTTGACCCTTTAGACAATCTGACTTACCGAACCATCTTTGCTATCACTCTCCCCCGCAAGGAGCTATGACGGGTTGGATGTATTATCGGTCTCCGCAGGCGTCGGCGTAGCTGCCGAAGAACTCTCGGCTTCTGTGGCTTTGGGGGCGGCCGCCGGCCTTCTGCGCGCAGCTGGGCGCGGGGCGGCTGACTTTGCGGCGGAATCTTTTTCAGTTGGAGGTTTTGGCGCCGCTGCTCTTGCCGCGGTGGCTCTTGTCGCCGACGCTCTTGCCGAAGTTGTCCTCGTTGCAGCTGGTTTAGCAGTCGTGGCCTTAGGCGAAGTCGTCTTAGATGCAGAATCCTTCGCTGAGTCGGACTTTTCCTTTGCAGTGGCCGAGGCATTAGCCTCTGCTTTTTCGGTTGAATTGTCTCCCGAAGCAGCTTTTTCCTCTTTGGTTGGCTTGTCATCCTTAGTCGGCTTGGCGTCTTTGTCCGCCTTCTGCTTCTTGGAGAACGTACCCATGTACTGGCTCATAAACTTCTCGAATAGCTTTTGAAGCTCATCCGCCCGAACCAGACCAATCGCCTTGGCCTGCCTTTCAACTTCTTTCCTAATCATCTCGGCGAGTGCCTCAGATGACTTTTTGGACTTCTCCAACATCTCCTCGGCAGCAGCGTTGATCCGCTCTCGCTGGACTTCACCCGCATGCTGAAGCTCTTTTACTAATTCCTCAAAGCGAGCCTGGGACAGCTTCGCGGTCGACATCCAGGTATCTGCAAACTTCTGAAAGAGATCTTTTTGTTGCGCCATAACACCAAAGGATAGCCTAAATACGCCGACCTTCGCTAGGACAACCTCCAAAGTCTTATTATCCAATTACGCCATGAAACCAGCGGCCCCGCTCGAAGGTGGTTTTTTGTCCAGCGGGGCTGACTTACCAGCTATCCGATATTGTTCAACAGGCCCAGCAACAACCACTTGTTGTAAATGATTTTTGAACTGCTAGTTAATGCAAAAGAATATTCCTACAAAGAAGCCAAATCGGATATTAAATTCGACTTACACTGGCATAGCCCAGCCAGACCGCAGCAGTTGTCGCTTACCTCCCGACCCACTTCGCCGAACGCTTCTCCAGAAACGCAGACATTCCTTCCTGGGCGTCTTGGCTCTGAGATGCGCCAGCCATTGCCTCAATGGCTAATGAATAGGCGTCCCTTTGACCAAGGTCCATTTGACGATACATCATCGCCTTGCCTACCGCTTTCGAATAGGTTGATCCTCGAGTCGCCCTTTTCAGCAGGGAAATAACCGCTTCTTCCAGCTTATCGTCTTCGACCGCATAATTTATAAGTCCCCATTGCTGGGCCGTTTCTGCATCGATTACGTCGCCGCACATACCCATCTCGAAGGCTCTTTTCCGTCCGACGTTTCTAGCCACCGCCACCAAAGGAGTGTGACAATACCATCCGCCCTTTCCTCCTGGTGTCGCAAATCCAGCCGACTTAGCCGCCACAGCTAAATCACACGAAGCCACTAATTGGCAGCCGGCGGCGGTGGCTAAGGCATGCACCTTGGCGATTGTCGGTTGCGGAATACTCTGCAGGAGGGTCATCATTTCGGTACAGGTTGTCAACAGGGTGCGCATGAAGCTGATATCCGCTCCGGCCATGTCCGCAAAATCATGGCCAGC
>JAKAPB010000320.1 GCA_021823045.1 Actinomycetes bacterium
CACAGTCGTGATCCTCGGCAGGGTACTAATGGGCATAGGCGCCGCAATTTCAGTTCCAGCGTCTTTGTCAATGCTCGTAGATGTCTTCCACACCTCCAAGTCGAGGGAAGGTGCGATCGCTGGCTGGACTGCAAGCGCTGGAATCGGCGTTGCACTGGGACCACTGGCGGGTGGTGTGCTCTTGAGGTACTTTTGGTGGGGCTCCATCTTCCTCGCTAGCGCCGTTGTGGCGGTTGCGGCATTAGTCATCTCGTGGTTCTGGCTGCCGAAAAGTCCACATAAAAAGGCGGAAAGGTTCGACTGGAGGGGCTCACTTCTTACGGTAGTTATCCTCGTCTCCTTGGTAACTGGGATTATCGAAGGACCGGATTGGGGTTGGCTGGACTACAAGGTATTGGCTCTTTTCGTGCTCTCTCTGGCCGCCATGGGGCTCTTCGTACTTCACGCTGGAAAATTCGAAAATCCTATCGTCGACCTTTCCATCCTGTCCAGCAGGCGATTTTCAATGTCATCGCTCGCTATGGCGGCCACCTACCTGTGTATATTTGGATTTCTGTTCCTGATGACCCAATTTCTCCAGGGGGATCTTGGTATGACCCCTCTGCAAGCGGGCATCCACTTTCTTCCCGCCGCAGCGGCAGTAGTCGCTGGCTCTGGAATTGCCAAGGCCGTTGGAGACAAAATCGGGCCAAAAGTACTGTTCGCGATAGGAATGCTGCTTCTCGTTGCGGCAAATATCAAAGAAGTTGGATTCGGAGCCAGTAGCAACTACACCTCCGTGGTGGGCATTCTGCTTATCGGAGGCCTCGCTATGGGGCTCATACTGACCGTTGGCACAGATGAAGTCATGGGAGTTCTTCCGGAAAAGCACCTCGGAGCGGGAGCCGCTGTCAATGTGGCCCTTATGGAAATCGGCGGGGCAATCGGAGTAGCGCTTTATGGGAGCGTATTCAACTCAGAATACGCTTCAAAACTAAGACCAACTTCACATCTCTTGCCGCCGGCCCTTGGGCACCTGGTCGTAGGTTCCTTTGAGGCTGGTCTTGCGTTCGCCCACCGAATCGGTGGATCGCTGGCCTTCATTTTGAATCTCAAGGTTCGCAGTGCATTTATGAATGGTTACGCGAATGCGGGGTGGATCGGAATTGCCTCTGGCATCGTGGTGGTCCTCGTGGTAGCGGCGTTAATGCCAAGGCGTTCGATCGCAGTGCAAGCCTTAGACTCCGAAACGATAACTTCGGGCGAATTTTCAGTCAACGAAGGCACGCTAGGTAAAACAAACGAGTCCAGTTGAAATTAAAATCATCCGGTTCGAATAGTGGAACAGGCCACCTCGCAAACGGCACAACCGAACCGGGGTAGATGCAAATCCCTGTTGGCCAGTACCTGTTGGCCAGAAATACTGTGGTCGGGAAGGCGGGATTTGAACCCGCGGCCTCAGCGTCCCGAACGCTGCGCGCTGCCAAGCTGCGCTACTTCCCGTGGAAAACCAGCCTACCCTCCGGAGGAGGGAAAAGTCCTTCGGCGCACTTTTTTATTCGACACCTGCGTCGCCTAAAAACCGACTTAGCTAGTGACCGATGTTGATCTACCTAAACGGCCGGCGTGGTCTCGGTCGGAGCAAACGAAGGATCCTCGAAATTTTGATTTGATAGTATCTCTACCACGGCTTTTCTGATTCTGATCGAATCCAAAGGCTTAATAAGGTAGCCGTTGGCGCTCGAGCGACGCGCCAAGAAGATGTCGGCCCTTCGATCCACTATCATCAAGACCTTCGATGAGGGTAAGCGTCCACCGGACTCCTCGAGGCGAAGATCGAGGCAGATCGCCATCCCGCCCATACTCCCCACCTGCATATCAACAATGACCAGGTCTGGAAGGTGTGTTTTTACTGCATTCCTTGTATACCTGCCGTCGTCAACCTTAATGAACTCGTAGTTAATCGTGCCAAGTGCCGATTCGAGTTCGTCGGTGACCGAGGGCGTATCTGCAACTAAAAGAATCTTATACATCGCCTAAAAGGGTAGTAGCTCGGCGAGAGTTATGCGAATCCGGTAGCAAAGTTAGCTCACTTCTCCAAGTGAAATATCCTTAGCAATCGCCTCGACGCCGGCCAAATCCGAAATCTCACCCGCTATCTCATCGACAAATAGTGTTTTGGCATCCCCCAGCAACTCCTTTAGCTCACTCCCCACTTTTAGGTCCGACGCCCTCTCTCGCGCCAAGTAGACCCAGTTGTCGGCCACGAGATTCTTTGCACCATCTTGAAGCTCTAAAGGGCCGGCAAAATCAGGAGTGACACGATTGACAATTAGCGCGTGGAATTCGCGTTTGGACTTCTTCAACCTCTGGGCGAGCTGATCTAATTCCAGGATTGCCCCTTGGCTCGGGGACGAGATGAGCACCAGGGCTGTCTCAGAGGAAGAAAGCACCCCCTCAACCGAGTCCGCCCTCTCTTTAAAGCCATCCTCTATACCGGAAAATACCTCAAAAAAGCGGACGGCATCTTCCACTACTTCCGCTCCAACGACCTTGGATATCGTCTTCAATAGGGTCCGAGTAGCTAGGCTTAGTGGCCTCAAATAGGCAGGTGGCGGCTTTATCAATAGTTTAAAGATCCTGTTATCCAGGAAACTCGATAGCCGCTTGGGGGCATCGAGGAAATCCAAAGCGCTGACGCTCGGAGGCGTATCGACGACAATAACGTCAAACCTGGCATCCTCGTAGAGTTCAAAAAGCCTCTCCATCGCCATAAATTCCTGTGTCCCAGACAGGGAGGTGGTTAGATTTTGATACAGCTTGTTGGCCAGTATCTGCTCGATCTGCTCCTGCGACTTTCCATAACGCCGCACCATGTCGTCGAAGGTCGCATGAGCATCCAGCATCGTCGCATAAAGTTCGCCAGAGCCCACCTTGGTAACGAGTGAAGCGTCATTGCCAAGTTGACTTAAGCCAAGTGCCGACGCAAGCCTGCGAGCAGGGTCTATTGTCACTACGCACACCTTCTTGCCCGTAGCGGCCTCGGCGTAAGCTATAGCAGCTGAACAGGTAGTTTTCCCGACTCCGCCAGGACCTAAGCATACGATTACCCTCCTGTTGGACAAGAGTTCTGCCATCGAATTCTGCAATTCGTCTCCGTCCTATTTTCTCAGGGTAGTCATCGACCAATTCGTCCACTGATCGGCGATGGGCACTTTGAGTCGGTCTTCTTGAAGTGCAGTTATGCTAAAAATGGTCTGATCGAACTCCCCCATGAGTCGTTCTATTTGGTACATTTGTGACTGGAACTTCGACTGACGGTAGGCCCAAGCTGCGCGGGCATCAGCGGGCGAGGCTTGAAGCTCGGCGTCGCCGACGACTATCGGGGCAAGGACCTTATTCACCACTAAGGAAGCCACATAGAGTGTGGTCTTATCGGAAATCGCCTCATTCAGCTCAATCGCTTCCTGCACCGGCGTCTCCTCGGCTATGGTCACCAGTACGCAACTGACCCTCGTTGGATCTTTGAGCATCTCAAGTACATCGTCGGCCTGCGCCTTCAATGGTCCTACCCTGGCAACTTCGGCTAATCCAGCAGGTGAGGTGAGAAAGCTCAACGCGTGTCCAGAGGCTGGTAAATCGACCACAATCAAGTCGTAATCGCCCGTCTGCTCGAGCTGCTTGAGCTTCCCCAGCAACAATAGGTCCTTTATCCCCGGGATGGCCGTCGCAACGACACCGATAGATC
>JAKAPB010000321.1 GCA_021823045.1 Actinomycetes bacterium
TCGCTCACTTATCCACCACTTCCTCGGTGATCATCGTTCCTATTCCCCTGTCGGTCAACATCTCTAGGAGAATCGCATGAGGAATCCTCCCATCGAGGATATGTACTGATGAGACCCCGTTCTTACTGGCCGAAAGTGCACTCTGGAGCTTAGGTCGCATCCCACCTTGAATGGTGTCACCTCCCAACAGGCTCTCTAGTTCAGCTGGCTGCATTCGCTGTATGAGGGAAGTGGGATCGTCGAATTTTCTCCTTACTCCCTCAACGTTGGTCATATATACAAGCTTTTCTGCGCCAATTGCTACGGCAAGTTCCGCTGCGCCAAAGTCAGCATTTATGTTGTATCCCTGACCTTTCGAATCGGCCCCAATAGTCGCTACCACTGGGATCAAGCCGTCCTTCAGCATCGAAAGAATTATCTCAGGGTTAACCGACTCGATTTCGCCCACAAACCCGATGTCGCCCTTTGCCTTGGTCGTGACTATCAAAGAGGAGTCGAGTCCAGATAAACCGACCCCCTTATCACCGTGGCGGTTAATAGCCTGCACAATCGAGGGATTTAACTTGCCAAGCAGCACCATCTTCACTACTTCTAGTGTTTCGGCGTCGGTCACCCTCAATCCATCAGAAAAGGCAGAGACTTTGCCGATCCGGTTGAGCCAATCGTCGATCTGAGGGCCACCGCCGTGAACAATCACCGGCAATATCCCGACAGAATGGAGCAACACGATGTCCTCAGCAAATGAATCTAATTCCGCATCGATCTCTTCTTTAGAGTCGACGGGTTCGCCTAAGACATTCCCACCGTACTTGACCACCACACACTTGCCCATGAACTTCTGAATATATGGCAAGGCCTCCAGGAGGATAGAAGCCCAGGCCGATGGGTCAGACCTTGGGAGTAGGATCGCATCAACCACCGAGTCCTGGTTCATGAAGTCCTCATGTTTTCTGCGATGTATTCCGGCGAGAGATCGGTGGTAGTAACCGTAGCGCTCCCGGTACCCAAGCCAAGGCCACAGTCGATGACTATCTCCCTCTTCGCCATTATCTGTGCTAACGCTTTCACATCGAATTCGATGGAAATCCCACTCCGAGCCACTTCGATACCTCCATATGATACGCTCAAGCGATCTAGGTCGAAATCGACTCCAGCTGAACCGAACTCCGAGGCAATTCTTCCCCAGTATGGATCTGAACCATAAAACGAGCACTGAACGAGTTGCGACGAAGCGGCCTTCTTTGCGAGAGTCAGTGCGTGCTCGTCATCCAACGCACCAAAAACCCTGATCCTGACTAGTTTGTGTGCCCCCTCAGCATCCAAGGCCATCTGGTCGGCAAGGGACCTGCATACCCCCTCGAGTGCATTAGCAAATACAGATGAACGCGGCTCAATCCCCAGGCCAGAGGAGAGCAAAATAACCGTATCGTTGGTAGACGTGCAGCCGTCGATCACGAGCCTATTGAAACTAACTTCGACCGATCGCGATAGGGCCGACTGAGCGAACTCGGTAGTCAACTTGGCATCTGTAGTAATAACGGACAGCATCGTCGCCATGTTCGGAGCGATCATCGCTGCACCTTTGGCGATCGAACCAATAGAGAACCCCATGCCCATGTGGGTCGCCATCTTAGGAACTGTATCAGTCGTCATGATCGCCTGGGCAGACCTGTTGGCCCCGTCTTGGTCGCTAGAAAGCCCGGTCACCAGGTCCCTGACCCCAAGTCTGATCGGGGTGGTATCGAGGGGGATCCCTATAAGTCCCGTCGAGCATACGAGAACGGTATCCTCTTTAACTCCGAGCTCTGCAGCAACAAAACAGGCCATGTCCTTAGCGTCTTTCATTCCCTTTTCACCGTTGGCAGCGTTTGCGTTCCCACTATTCAGGATCACCGCGTTTGCCAAATTCTTGGAGGATAAAAGATGGGACTTGGACACTCTAACCGGGGCTGCGGCCGAACGATTCTGCGTGAAGGTCGCCACGGCGAGGGCCGGCTGACCCGTACTCGTAGCGACCAGCGAAAGGTCCATCGCCCCCGATGCCTTTATCCCACTTGCTATACCGTTAGCCCTAAAACCTTTAGGCGTGGTGACGCTCAAGGCCAAACTCCTATCTCGTTCAAACCCAAGGATTCGTCGAATCCCAGAGCTACATTTAGCGCTTGGACCGCCTGCCCGGCAGCACCTTTGACCAGATTATCGAGGGCTCCAAATGCAATCACCCAGTTGGTCCGTGGATCAAATGTAGCAAACACCTTTGCCTTGTTTGTACCGTAGGTAGACCTCGTGCTTGGGGCACAGAGTTCTACGTCAACGAAAGCGTCCTTCGTAAAAGTCCTCCGATAGCAGGAGGCTAAAAGCTCTTCGGCACCCTCAATATCGAGCGACTCTATCAGATGCGTCGGTCGGAGATAACAAGTAGCCAATATCCCCCTTGTCATCGGAGCAAGATGGGGGGTAAAAAGCACTTTCGCATTGGTGTTCATCTGGATCTCGACCGTATGTCTATGGTTTTTCAGGCCATAGGCAGTGAAGTTCTCGGCAATTGACATAAACATATTCTGGGACTTGTTGGTTCTTCCAGCTCCGGAGACTCCAGACGCTGCGTCGACGATTACCGGTTCGGGAAGGACCAGAGAAGCATCGATAAGCGGCTTGATCGCCAGCGAGGCCGCCGTAACATAACAGCCTGGTGCGGCGATAAATCTCGACCCTTTCAGTCCCTCTCGGTTGAATTCGACGAGACCGTAAGCCGCCTTCTCCAGCAGTTCAGGCTGGCGATGATCTACGCCGTACCAAGTCCTATATTCCCCGGGGTCTTTCAACCTGTAGTCAGCACCGAGGTCCACAACTATCAATTCCCGTTCAAGTAGTTGAGGGACATAATCCTGCGAAGCTCCGTGTGGGAGAGCGAGAAAGACTACTTCGATAGCCAGGTCGTCCACAACGGAAAGCAGCTTATCGGTAGCAATCATCGCCAAATCGACCCCAGAGAGCCCGGCGTGGCTCTCCTTCACGGTCAGTCCAGCGGAAGATTCTGCAAATACAGCTACCAAATCCATCTCTGGATGCCTAGTACATATTTTTATAAGCTCGGCACCGGCAAAGCCAGACGCTCCGGCTATAGCTACTTTCATGATCAAAATTCTACATTCGAAATCCACGCAAAGATGCATGATAATGCAAGATTTTGTTCATTTATGCATTAAATGAACCCCTAGCTAGCCCGCACCCTTAGCCCCTTGCCCGAAACTGATGGCCCGCCAGTTCAGACCGTCCGGAGCTTAGCGCCGAAAGATATGTCCATCTGCAACGCTACTCGAGCGATGGCATCTTGGATTTCCTTATCCGTAACCGTAGCGGTCGGGTTTTGAAGCCGTATCTTCACCGCCAGAGACTTGATGCCTTCTCCCATCTCCCTTGACTTATAGCTATCAAATAGATATACCGATTCACAAAACTCTCCGACCGAACTGCGGACCACGTTCACCATCTCTTGTGCGCTAATGGTATCAGGGACAAAAAACGCTAAATCGAATTCCGATGGCGGAAAGGCGCTTACAGCCTTTGCTTGAACTGCCCCAGGAAGTTGCGCAAAGATCAAACCGAGGTCCAGTTCGAGGTAAGCCACCCTTTCCTTGGTGGTGTTAGAAGTCAGGGCTGTGACTAGCTCCCGGTCTAACTCGCCCAAGACCCCAACGGGGACGCCGTCGGAAACCACCGCGG
>JAKAPB010000322.1 GCA_021823045.1 Actinomycetes bacterium
CCCCTCCAATAGTACCCGACCCCTGGTAGGCGGCCTTTCTACATGCCTACCATAGGCAGGGGTTTTTGGAATAAGTCCAGGCAGAACGCGTCAAGGAAGGACTCCGGGGGGCTTCGGCTTAGCTATTTCTAGAGCGAAACGTCCAACGGGTCAAGGTGACGAGAATCTTGGACGTGGAAGCCCGCGTAGTTCAGATCTGGTGCCTCGCCGACTATCAGACGACAGCAATGGCCGCCTAAGCAGCCCACGCAATCCCTCCATGGTATTCCCAGGTTTTATCCGGCGGCTAAGCAATAATTGCCGCTGGACAAACTCCCGGGTTGGTCGGTCCCTTCAGAAAACCCTCCGTTGTACTGGCCCGAGGGCAAAGTGCCAAGTTCGAACAGGACCGTCGATTGACTTTATCGATACCTGTCTCGTCTAGGTCGGGCTCTCCGGACTTATCGAGCGCAGTGGTTTCGCCGATCTTTCGGTCATTTTGCTGGATGGCTCTCTAATGCGTTAGTCTGCACTGAAACACCGAACTTTTCCAACTGTGCCACTCTCCATTCTTCACTCTGTCGAATCTGATTGAAGCTGTAAATATGGAGTCCCTCAATCAGTGATGTTTCAGTGGTCAGGGTTGGGCCCATCCGCTGCAGGAGACGATTGGGGCTGTAGCCACCCGGAGTCCCCATCCGCAAAAACCATGCGGCATGTTTAGTCAGGAATCTGGTTGACTCACCAACCCCGATTTTGGACGCTACATCGAGAAGCTTGGTCCTATCAATCGGTGCGGCCACCCCTAGGTAGATAGGGAGCTTCACGCCGCGTTTTCTAACCCTGTCGACCCAGTGTTTAATTACCGTAGGATCAAAACAAAGATTACTTATCACATAGCTAGCGAAATGTCTCTTATCCCACATCGCTTGGACAGTAACGTCGTCGGAAATCTTTGGGTGACTTTCTGGATAGCCGGTAATTCCGACCCGTTCAAAAGGTCTCCCCATATGATCCAGCGCTTCGAGGAGAGAAAGAGAGCTGTCAAATTTCCCAGCAGGAGGATCTGCGTCCCCAGCTGGCACGAATACGTCTGAGATCTTGCGCTCAGTCAGCCTAGCGACAATTTCAGCCAGATGCTTTTCGTCGACTACGAGTCGGGCTGATACGTGGGGAACCACGCTGTATCCGGCGTCACACAACCGTTCAGCAAGCTCAAACGTCGAATCTAGTCCCTTGACCGGAGACGCCGTTACGGCTAATGTTACATCTTTCGATATCCACTGCTCCACTTGATCGCCCACACTTTTCGTAGGGATGACCTCGATCCTGGCCTTCGAAAAAAGCACACCCATCGGCGCTTCACTCGTTACCATGTCGCATCCGCCGCCAGGGGCAATTCAGTATCTTTCACAGTCCCTCCATCTGCACAATTATTGCAATAAAGTTTTTCTAGCTCGTGTTCGAGTCCCTTGTCTGTGGTCTCGAATACTTCAAGGGGCAGACCCAATAGCTCTGCCACCTCCTCGGCCTTTGCATCTAACAAAGGGTCGTTGCCCTGTCTTAGCCAAAGAATCCGCTTATATTGGCCGAAGTAGTCCCAGACAAGTTCCGGGAAGCGGTCCAAGCCCAGCTCCTTCACCACCGTCTTGTTAAAGCTCCGCACCAAAAAATCCGTCAGAAGATAAGTCCCGGGCTCGGAATCAAAGATCTGCTCAATCATTGACTTGCCAGCAAATACGTCGTAGCAGTGAAGGCCGCTCAGTCGAGCGATCCCTAAATCCGAGCAGACTCGGTCAATCTGGCCATAAGTGCCACAATCCGCATATGCGGCGGCCACCCATTTACCCTCGGAAACTAGTCGGGAAGCGATCCTCTCAACCTCATTAGCTATCTTGTCTGGCCTATCGTGAAGCAAAGCCGACAATGCATGGATCTCCACAGCCCAACCCCTCCTCTTTGCAATTTCGCGCACAGAAGAAGCTATCGCACCACATGCGATGATCTCTAGCACCCGCCCGTCAGACGCTAAAGGCGAGTTGGTCGACAAATCGATCATTGAAGTCGGCCCTGTCGGAAAGTTCGACATAGTTCACCTCCTCCAGCAAAGTCATCGCTAAAGCCCGCTCCCTGACGCTCATCAGGGCCATCTTCGCTCCTTCTCCGGCTACATTTCCGGCGCTAACGATTCGCAACACTGGAAGTTTTGGCACGAGTCCTAGCCGAATGGCGCTGGCTGGTGATAGATAGCTCCCGAACGATCCGGCCAACAGGACTTGCTGGAGATCCCCCGGCTTGATCCCATACTCCTCTAAAAGTATGCTCCATCCGGTTGCAATTGCCGCCTTGGCGAACTGCAACTCTCTAACGTCACGCTGCGAGAGGAATACCGCGTCCGAAAGATCACCTTCGCTACCTTTGTAGGCCAATACGAAAACCCGCTCTTTCTCGAGCCAGCGCAGTCGGTCGGCTAGCTTTGGAACGAGGGCACTAGCTACTTCATCGGAGACGAAGCGTCCGGAACTGTCCAAAAGACCGATCCTGAAGAGTTCCGCTACAGCGTCTAACAGGCCAGACCCGCAGAGTCCCTCCGCAGAGACATCACCAATCACTCCGAGAGCCACGTCATCGGGAGTGATCTTCACGACTTCAATAGCGCCAGCGGCTGCACGCATTCCACATTTGATAGAAGCACCTTCGAATGCCGGACCCGCTGGTGCCGCCGTGGCGATCAGACGCTCGCTGTTGCCGAGCACTATCTCGCAGTTGGTTCCGATATCGATAAACAGCCTTACACGAGTGTCCCGGTCCATGCCCGAGGCTATGAGACCTGCGGTAATATCGCCGCCTACGTAGGCTCCAAAGGAAGGAAACAGAACCGCTCGAGCGCCCGGATGAACCCTAACACCGAGTTCCGTCGCCAAAACATCTGGCCAACGCCGAGTCGACATAATGAAAGGTGCGACGCCAAGGGGCTCAGGGTCGACGCCTAGCACTATGTGAGACATAGTCGCATTCCCGGCGACGGCGATCTCATAAACATTCTTCGGATCCACATCGGCCTCTTCACAGACCTCTTCGGCTAGGGACTGAAGGGTCTCATGGGCGAGCTTCGCCAACCGATCAAGCACTTCGCCGCCATTGTTAATCATGATCGAACTGATTCGAGTGATCACATCGGCTCCATAAGGCTGCTGCTTGTTCAGCATTGACCCGACCGCCATCGGGGCTCCGGTTGTCAGATCCAAAAGGGTCGCGACTACCGTCGTAGTGCCCAAGTCAAAGGCAATTCCATACGCCTTATCGGTAGTGTCACCCAACTCGACATCGACGAGGACATCGTCAACGATGACCGCTGTTACTTTATAGTCTGCCTTGCGAAGTACCGATGCGACGGACCTAATTGCTCCTAGGTCAACCCGAAGTTCGAGGTCGTCTAGCGCAACTAAGACCCTCTCGATGTCCGTCTTTTGGTCCCTCAACGAAGGCTCATCTAGTTCGATATAGCGCTTTTGGACAGCCGGCCTCAATATGACCCTCCGACCCACCCCAGCGGTAGCGGACTTAGGTCGGGTCAAAAGTGCCGGAACCTCAACTGAAATTGGCGTAGCAAGCTCCACCCTGCAGGCGAGCCTCCAGCCAGATCTCAATTCGTCGGCGGTTAACGCCCTCGCGTCCAAAGAGGACACTGGCACCACACCATCAATAACTCTGACCTTGCACTTCTTGCAAGTACCATGAGA
>JAKAPB010000323.1 GCA_021823045.1 Actinomycetes bacterium
CATTTCCGGGTGATCAGTAATGAGTCGATTTTGGCCCTTTATTGGACGAACTCTGATTTTTCTATAGGCTGTTGTAAGCCATTTCAATGGAGAAGCTCAGCGAAGTTTCATACTTGGTCGAAAGAATTGTTGCGGGCCTGGGCGAATTTTGGGTTATTGTGACGATTTTCAAATCCTGGGGTCGCCTTGATCAGAAAGTGGGACCGTTTTGCGGATTTTGGTGGTTGAAGACGAGGTTAACCTCGGCGAGGCACTCAAGCGTGGGCTCTACGCCGAAGGTTTTGCCGTGGACGTTGCGAGAAACGGACTCGATGGCCTGCAAATGGCTCGTGAGAATCCCTATGACTTGATGGTGCTGGATATCATGCTCCCCGGCATGAACGGCTTTAAACTCACCGAGACGATTCGTTCTGAAGAGATATGGTGTCCGATTCTAATGCTCACGGCAAAAGACGGCGAGCTCGACGAGGCCGAGGCACTCGATACCGGTGCGGACGACTTTTTGAAGAAACCGTTCTCCTTTACCGTTCTGCTGGCGAGGATTAGGGCGCTTTTAAGGCGGGGTGGGGAGTCGAGACCCTCGGTACTCGCCACGGGGGACCTCACTTTGGATCCAGCGAGTCACACCGTCAGACGGGGAGATACCAGGGTAGACCTGACCTCACGGGAGTTCTCCTTCCTCGAGTTGCTGATGCGGAACAAGGGAAGGGTTCTGACAAAAAGGGAGATAATCGAGCACGTCTGGGACTATGACTTCGAAGGCGACTCGAACATAGTGGAGGTCTATATCGGGTACCTGCGGAAGAAGATCGACACGCCGTTTCAAAAGAAGTCGATCCGTACCGTTAGAGGGGTCGGTTACCTCCTGGAGACAGATGGAGGCGAAGGAGACCCAGAGGCGTCGGCCGACTGAGGTGCAATCAGATGGCCGAGCTGTAATCAGAGGGCCGAATAGCCTTGGCATTTGGGTTGGCTTCGAAGCGGGCTGGTAGTATTCGAGTTCAGGCTAGATGGGACGCTAATTACTAGGGGCTGCTAATTACTAGGGGACGCTAATTACTAGCCGCATTGTGGGGTTGGAGTGGAGCTAGAGACTCTGGCGAGGTATACCAAGGGTTCGAGTTCTAAGAGTGGCTTTGTTCCGAGGCTGAAGAGGATCTTTTTAGGGTCGGTCCGGGTGAGGACGAGCGTCGCCGCTACCGCCGTGGTCGGGATTGCGCTAGCGGTATCGTCAATGGTCTTGGTCGGTGTCCTCTCTAATCAGCTCAAGGCCAACCTGATCGCAAACGCAAAGAACGAAGCCGCCTCGACGGTCGACCTGATCCGTTCGGGCGAACTGGCCAACCCGATACCCCTCCCGAGCGGTGACCTTGCGGCCCAGGTGCTAGACGGTTCGGGGAGGGTGCTGGCATCCACCTCCAACGTGACCGGCAAAGGGCCATTCGTCGGTATCGCCTTTATCAAGAGCAAACTCACCCAAGAGATCGTCTCGATCTCCAACTGGACGATTCAGCCCGCCGGGGATACCGACTCCAGGGCGTTGTTGATCGTCCACAAGGTGCAAGGAGGATCAAAGGCCAATATCAACATCGATTCGACCTACACCTCCTTAGTCAACGCTCAAGCGAGTGCTGGGCTGTCGAAGGTTACGCCGGTGCCCCTGGAAAATGGCCATACTCCTAACCTCTATGTGGCGGTGATTGCTTCATTGGCTTCGGTGGATCAGCCGATTAAGTTCCTGATTCCGGCGCTAACCATCGGCGGGCTGATGCTATTGGTCATCGTCGGATTCGCCACCTTCTATCTGACCGGCCGAGCCTTTAGACCGGTGGACCAGATGATCTCGGACGCCAAGGATATCACCGGCACGTCCCTACATCGAAGGGTGTTTGAGCCAGAAGGTGACGACGAGATTTCCCGTTTGGCAGTCACCATGAACAGGATGCTCGAGCGGCTAGAAGAGTCAGCAGAGTCCTCCCGGCGCTTTGTCGCCGATGCATCACACGAGCTCAAGAGTCCAATCTCTGCCCTGCAGACTTCGCTTGAGGTCTCCCTCTTGCGCCCACAGGAGGCAGATTGGCCGAGGGTAGCCCTTGATGGACTGACCGAGGCCCATCGGATGCAGACTCTGGTCGAGGACCTCCTGATTCTGGCTAAAGCTGACGCCGGACGGCTTAAGTTGAAGTTTGAGTCCGTCGACCTCGACGAGCTGGTAATCGAGGAGGCCCGCAGGGCGAGGTCGAGGACAACGTCAAAGATCAGGCTCAGTTCGGTCTCCGGTGGCAGGGTGATTGGTGAGGCCGAAAAGTTGCGCAGCGTCGTCCGCAACCTAATGGAGAATGCCATCAGGCACTGCGAGTCAACGGTTTCGATAGCGCTGAAGCAGGAGGGATCATCGGTCGTCTTTGAGGTACTCGACGATGGACCCGGTGTTCCCGAGGCCGATCGGGAGACGATCTTTCGCAGGTTCGTTCGGCTCGATGAGTCTCGGAGCCGAGGCGACGGTGGGTCCGGATTGGGACTTGCCATCACTAAGAGTATCGTGGAAGCGCATTTGGGGCGGATCTGGGTGGAGGATAATAATCTGACTGGCAAGGGAGCGAGGTTCGTAGTCGTTCTGCCGGCTGCAGATCCGAGCTTCACCAGCCAACCGCTAGAAATAACTCCTTAGCTGTCACCCAGAAAAGGCATCTAAGCTGTTTGTCGAAGCTGGCCAGAATTGGCAAAAAGGCTGAGAATTTTCGTATCCCCTGGCTAAGAAATCCGGAGAAATATTGAGCGCGATTAGACGAAGGTACCACAGAAGAAAAGGGACTAACCCGATCCTTAGGATGGGCATCCTGGCCGTGGTTATCGTTTTTTTGATGGTTTCTGGTTGGTCATACGTGGGGGCACTAACCGCTTCGGGGCAGGCGAGCTTTGGGGTAAGGACGGTCGAGTGGATTAGGGGTCACGGCGGAGGTGGCATCGTTAGGGAGATAGAGAATGTCTACTATTCGATCAATGCTCCCAAAAAAGGTGGCCTTCCACCCAGCGGTGCACTTAAGCCGCCGGTAGCTTCCAAAGGCCGAGGTGCTAACTCGTCTTCGACGACAGTGGCGGTTGATCCGAGCTTTCTGCCCGCTCCTCAGCCGGTTAAGCCAATTGCCTCCCCCGCACTGCCAGGAGAAGGAAAGTGGACTCCCGAAGGGGCTGCGGTGGCGGGCCATTATGGGCTCTATGTAACCTTGATGAGGCCGGATGCGGTACACACATCCCTCGTCGCTGGTTTGGCTTGGATGGACCCACATCTACTCTCTTTCATCCAGTTCGCTGGTGCGCAGCAGCCTCCAACCGGGGGCCCCTGGCCGTATATGGCTCCTATCCCACAGAACCTCGCACCCAATCTGGTGGCGGCGTTTAACTCCGGATTCAGGATGCAAGACGCCCATGGCGGATACTACGCGTATGGCAAGATGGCGATGCCTCTGGTAGATGGCGATGCATCTTTTGTGGTCTATTCAAATGGAACCGCAGGGGTCGTCGACTGGAGTAGCGGTCAGAAGATTCCATCAAACGTGTCGGTGGTGAGACAGAATCTCCACTTGATACTGAATAATGGAAAGGTAAACCCGGAGGTCTATTCGCAGAACTATCAAGCCTGGGGGCAGACGGTCGGCAATGCAGTCTTGGTCTGGAGGTCAGGAATCGGCGTAACCGCTAACGGAGCTCTGGTCT